>CAYSTF010000021.1:0-9712 GCA_964434125.1 uncultured Gammaproteobacteria bacterium | reverse complement strand
TTAGAATAAAGGGTCAAGAATATACTTTTTCTCAATTATTACGTTCAGATAAATTAGCGAATGAATATTCTAATGGAATTTGTCTTATCTTTAGGTTAACTATGGCTGATTGTCACCGATTTTACTATTTTGATGATTGTTTCCATACTGGTATAAAAAAAATAAACGGTTTTTTAAATTCAATTAATCCTGTTGTTATTAATAAGCACCGTGTGTTTTCTGAAAATTACCGTGAATATTGTGTTTTAAATACAAAAAATTTTAATTCAGTGGTTCAAATAGAAATAGGAGCCATGTTGGTTGGAAAAATTGTTCAGAATCATCCTACTGGTGGTGAGTTTTATAGGGGTGAAGAAAAGGGGTATTTTGAGCTTGGAGGGTCTACAATTGTAGTGTTGTTTAAAAGAGGAGAAATAACAGTTGACAAAAACATAATAAAGCAAAATTCTAAAGGATTTGAGGTTAAAGTAAAAATAGGTGAAAGAATTGGTAAAAGTAAATAAACTATTTTAATCTCATCTGAGTAAATTTTGTGGGATTAATGATCTCAAAACTGGTTAACCTTTTATATTTAGGTAAACTGCTGTTTACTTCAATAAACAATTGATTAATTATTTCTTCTGGATATTTAGTATATATTTTAATATATAAATGATTATTTTTTTCATATACTTGGGTTTTAATAATATATTTTGAAGATAAGAATAATTCTTCAATTTCAAGTGGGTCGATGTTGCGACCGTTATTTGTAATAATTATTCGTTTTTTTCTTCCGGTTATATGTAAATATTTTTTATTATCTAAGTAACCAATATCTCCGGTGTGAATATAACCATCATCGTCAATTGTGTGTTTGGTTAATTTTGTATTTTTATAATACCCCAACATAACATTTGGTCCCTTAATTAGAATCTCTCCTAGGTTGTTCTTATCAGTTGATATTTTAATTTTTTGGTTAGAATATACTTTACCAACAGAATTAATTTGGTTATTATCTTTTGAATTCATACTGACAATACCTGAGCATTCAGTTAAGCCATAAGTATTCTGAATTGGAAGGCCAATATTATAGAAAAATAAAGCAATATTCTCATCAAGAGGGGCCGAACAACTGAATAAATATTTAATATTACCTCCTAAATTTTTATGTATTTTTTTGAAAATATATGGACGGAAATCAATCCCGCAATATAAGAAAAAATTTGAAATTTTAATACTTAAATTAACAAAAAACTTATTGTTTAAATTTATGCGTTTAAAGATTTTTTCATAAAATAAAGGTACACCAGGAATAATTGTGGGTTTTATCTCTTGAATATCTGACGATATTTCTTTTACATTTGTACCGAAATAAACTTGAGTACCTGTATATAAAGCCGTACCACAAACGCATAAACTACCATATATGTGATGAATAGGTAAAATTAAATATGCCCTATCATTATTTGACATTGGGGCTATCTTGTAAAAATCATAATGATTGGCCAATAAGTTCGTTTGAGATAACATGATAGCCTTGGGATTTGAAGTAGTACCAGAGGTAAAAATAATTTGACACATGGAATTTGGATTTCTCGGAGATATCTTTTTTTTAATTTTATTATCAACGATTTCCTTTTGAAGTGGAAAAATGGAAATATTTGGGTACTTTCTAGTTATTTTTTTAAAAAATGGTAATAAATCATTATCACAAAAAATAGCAGAAAGCTTGATTTTTTTAAAGATATTTTGATAATCGCGTTCTTTCCATTCATAGTCTAAAGGAATAGAAACTCCGACATAAGACATGATTGATAAATGGACAACTAGCCATCGATATGAATTTTTACCGACTATGGCAATTTTTTTATTTTTTAATTTATGTGTCAATAAAAACTTAGCACAGACTTTAACATCATTGTAAAAACTCAAAAAAGAATGAGATTCGAAATTACTATTGAATTTTTCATGAATAAATTTTTTTTTATTAAAACGCCGTTTTGATCTTTCAATTAATTGATGAAGATTTTTAATTTCCATGGCTATTTTATCTTTTTCTCTAAAAGAATATATGATGTTTTAGAAGAAATATTTTCTGCCGCATATTTGTTTGTAATTATAGATTGTCTCATCAAAGCACCTGTAATGCTGGCTCTCCTAATAAATACTGTCTTAAGAATACTACCAACCAAAGCTTTTCCAAGGCCAGGTTTTTCCGGTTTAGCGCCAAGATATAAAATGACATATTTTTTAGCTATTTTTTTTGTTAAAAAAATTTTAATTTTGTTAATAAAAGATGGGTTTCTACTATATAAATTTTGGTAATCAGGTAAACAAGAAATAAACCCTACAGGTTTATTATTAAAATAAGCTATCTTTATTAAAGATTTGTCGGCAATATCAAAATAAACTAAAAATAATTTAATGAAGTCTTTTAAGGAAATTTTATGAAAGATAGGAAAGTCTGAATAGAGGGTATCAATTAAATAATATAAATCATTAAAAAAATTAATTTTATTTTTAGAATTAATTTTAATAAATTTTAAATTTAATTTATTAAAATTTTTAAAACGTTTAGAAAATTTATTTTTTAAAAAAAAATTCAAAGGAATTTTAGAAAAATTATGAGAAAACCATCTCTCTGATTCAATAAAACCTGCATGTCTAAATAACTTTAAATAATATTTTTTATTATATGGTTCCCCAAAATATGGAATATCTTTAAATGAGTTAATTTTTAATCTATATTTGTTCCAAAAACTAGTGTCAACAGGCCCAATTATTTTTTTTAATTTATTTTTTATGGCATATTTAATAGCTTCGTCGAAAATTAATTTGGCACAATTCCAATCGTTAATTGATTCAAAATGGCCTAAATATAAAATTTTTTTGTGGGAATAATTTTGGGTGAAAATTGCCCTAGCGCAAACACTATTTGTTTGGTTATAGACCAATACTTTTTGTTGTTTTACATAATTATTGAGAGGGTGAGTTCCGTCAAGAATACTTTTCTCGGTATTATAATTTTGTGTTAAATATTTTTCTGAATATATATTTTTAGGGAAACTTAAAAAATCAGATACATATTTTAGTTGATGATTAAAAAAGACGATTTTATACTCCATTATGAAATTGTTTTAATTTTACCAGTTTGTCCATTTATGTGAATAATTTCTTTGTTTTGAAAAAGTTTGGTAGCATTTTTTACTCCAACAATGCTAGGAATACCCAATTCTCTAGAAATAATCGCTGTATGCGATAGTATTGATCCTCTTTCAACAATGATTCCAGCCGCTTGGGATAACAAAAAAACCCATCCAGGGTCAGTAGAAACTGCAACGATGATTTTATTATTGACATCTATCGGAGAGTTTAACTTTGGATTTTTAACCAAAACAACCTCGGCGGTTACTTCTCCAGAAGAACAAGGAGTTCCAAATAATACTTTGACCTTAGTCAATTTTGTTTCTGAAATATTAGAACACTGTTTATTAAAGATTTTATTACTAAAAATTAAACGTGAATAATCGGGTATTTTTTGAAAATTAATTTTTTTCTTATAATTAATTTTTACTTGATCAAAAAAATTATTATATTTAGATAAATTAAACAGTTGATTAATTTTTAAATAAAAAATATCTTGTTTTTGTTTGAGTTTGCCTTCTTTGGTCAAGTTTTCCCCAATAGCCAAAACAATATTTCTCGTCATTCCACTAAGTCGGGATCTATTTAAACGCGAAATTTCACGATTTATGATTGCTGTTCTGGCTTGTTTGGCCAAAAAATTAGCGACAAATAACGATAAATAATTTGATTGAGGTAGTATTTTTTTTAAATCTTTAAAAGATTTTTTATGATAATTTATTGTATTTTTGTTATTAATAATTTGACTTAAAAGTAATAATGGCGATTGTCGAAATGTTTGACTTTCTAGGATTAATTCAGTTACACATCTGTCGCCATATTTATCTAAGTAATTATTAAACATTTTAATAAATACTTTTGATTTTTTATCGAAATTTTTTAAGAATATTTCATAACTATTTAATGTTTTAATTTTTTTTAATTTTTTATATAAACTTGGATTTTTATAAACAAATTTAGTTATCTTGTTTATTTCTATAATTGGTAACAAACTTGGCAAATCTTTCTGGTATGACAAATAGTCGTGAGTAATTTTAGTGACATTGTTAGAGGACAAAATAGAAATGTATTTTTTAAATAGAGATGTAGATACAAAGGCAAGAATATCATTAAATAAAGTTATGTCCCAATTTTTATATACCTTTTTTTCTAATTTTGAATACAAAATGATTAGTTTATCATTTGATTTTTTGAATTTAGTAAAATTATTTTTAAAAAATTGTTCGATTTTAATAAAATCATTATTTAATTTGTCCATTTGTGACTTAACACTTAAAAATGTTTTAAACAAATTAAAATATATAAAATATATTTTCCAAATAGAAATATCATTAAAATTATTTTTGGGTAACCAAGATTCTTTTTTAATACCCATCATTTCTTGCCAAATATTTAGCATTCTTTTTTTTAAAGGTAGAAACTGAATAAAGTCATACCAATTGTTTAAACAGTAGTAGAGCCTACCATTAACAGGAATAATCATTTTTTCAAGTTTTGATTTATACCGAGAAACAAATTTTTTTTGTGGATAGCAACGAATCATTAATTTTGTAAATATTTTTTTATACATTCGGCTGGCATACGAAATAGTTAGTGGAGATAATACGCCAGGATAGCTTTCTACTAAGTTACTGTTATCTAAAACAATTGGAATCTTGTTTTTTGTAAGAGTAGTAATCGGTCGAAGTTGCAAAAAATATAATTTATTTTTTTTTATTGCCCATTCAACATCAACTCCTAATGGCCATTTTTTTGACATTATTTTAATGGCATCGATTAATTTTTGAAGATTTTCACTAGATAATCTTGATGTTTTTTGAGTTGATTGGCAGTATGAAATATCATCGGTCAAATTATAATAATAGGTTGAGGATGAAATACGATTACTAACAACCTTATCCCCAAGGCTTTTAGCAGAAACAATAACTGATTCATTTAATATCCCTTGAGGGTTGATTGTAAAAATTACCCCAGAGTAATCTGAGGTAATCATTTCCTGGATAATAACTGCCATCTTGGGAAAATTATCAAAGGAAACATTTGAGTGAGTTTTAAAAAAATACTTTAGGGTTGATAGATTAAAAAGAGAGATCCAGCAGTTTTTGATAGCCTCTATGAGGTCTTCAAACGATACGTTTAACGATGTGTGGAATAAACCTGCCCAAGAATTATGAAGATCATCTTCGACCGAAGCACAAGAGCGAACTGAAAATAGATTATTAGGTGAAAAGGATTTGTCACAATGATCACGTAATTGATTCTTAAATTCATTGGAGAAATGTAACTCTTTTATAATCAAACCAATCTTTTGATTGGCAATAGATAAACTATTATTATCGCTAGGGTCAGTATCGGAAAAAATTTTATTTATTTTCGAAATATGTGGTTTTAGGTAGTCATCTAAAACTGTAGGGATAATATATATCCAGTCTGGAACACAAAAACCATTTCTAGATAATTTAAGAAGACCTTTTGCCTTTAATTCAACACCATCTTTAAGTTCATCGGAAAAAAAGATGTTTTTAGATAACATTTATTAAAAATTATATTAAAATAACTAAAGAATAAATAAATTTAAAGTTTAGATATTATACTTAATATTGTTTGGGTAATTGTTTTTGTATTTTTTTTTAAAAAATGATTAAAAGAGTTGCTTTATATTTAAAAGAGATGTTTCCACTTATTCCAAGATTGTTTTTGGGGTTTGTGTTGTTTTTTGAAATTTATTTATTAGTTGTATTGACTAACAGCAACCGAACTATCGAAATCGGATTTGAAGAGATAATCGGCAGTTTAACTATATTCTTTTTTTTATTGATATTGAGAATAGCTGATGACTTAAAAGACTTTGAAATAGACTTGAAATTATTTTCAGAAAGACCACTTCCATCTGGTCGAGTCTATAAAAAAGATTTGGTAACTATTTTGATTATACTTACGGCTTTGATGATATTTTTTAATTTTAAATTTATGAATAATCGAACGTACTTTATGGTTATGTCTATTTATGGTTTATTAATGTCATTTTGGTTTTTTAATAAAATTAAAATTCAAAAAAGTTTATCTTTAGCATTAATAACCCACAACCCAATTCAAATTATTATTAATTTATATATTATTTTTTTTACTTGTATTAAATATGGGATTAATATAGTTGGATTTAATAATTTACTTATTTTATTAACACTATATTTTCCTGGGCTTGTTTGGGAGATTTCAAGAAAAATTAGAGCACCAAAAGAGGAAACCGAATACACAACCTATTCGAAGCTATTTGGTTATAAAAAAATTGTCGATGTTGTTTTACTGCTTATGTTTTTTGATCTATTGACAACCTCAATGCTTGTATTTAAATTATACCCAGTAGCAATTATTACAGTGATATTTAGTTATTTTTGGCTAATGATAAAATGTTTTCAATTTAAGAAAAACCCAGATAGATTTAAACTCGTTTCAAAAATTGAATTATATGAATATATTACTGAGGGGACGATGGTTTTAATATTATTTTTATTTATTTTAAATAAATAATTAATATCTATATATATTTTTTATAAATGACATTTATTATTTTTTTTCTTAATCAATTTTCATTGGTTTTGCCGATTTTTATACCAGGGATAATTTTTATAGTTTTTTTAAAAAACAATTGGTTAAAAACTTTAAGAATTCCGATTGACGGTGGAAAAAAATTTTTAAATCAACCAATTTTTGGTAATAATAAGACATGGTTGGGAATATTTGTTTATGTTTTGGGTAGTTTAATTCTTTGCTTTGTATTAAATTTATTTAGTCAAAATATATTAATTAATAAAATTTTTCAAAAAAATTTTATTAATCTGTCTTTAGTTTATTCTTTAGGATATGTCACCGGAGAATTAATTAATAGTTTTATTAAAAGAAGATTAAAAATAAATATTGGGGAAATAAGTAGAAAAAATCATTTGCTACAAAGATTTTTTGACTTAACAGACGGAACTATAGTAGTAGTGACTTTACTTGTAGTAATTAATTGGCTTTCAATTTGTGAAAGCGTGTTTGTCTTTATTATCGCTTTTGTAATACACCTTTCAACTGATTTGTTGATGAAAAAACTACAAATGAAAAAGTTTTAAGACCAAGACAACAACGGGCGAAATTGTTAGATTATCAAAGCCATAATTACTATATCTTTCTACAATAGTAACGATTAAACTAATTATTAAATTGGGTATTAAGTTATTTGGATAAAGACAGAATAAAATTATTAAAGTTATTATAAAAAAAACTACTGACCCCAAAATGGTCTTTTTTTGAGCCTTTGAAAAATCTCCAGCTATTCCCGCCCCCAAGTCAGCTAAAGATAAAACTAAAACAGCAGCAACAAAATTGGCACCAAGTGGTTTAGATAATAGATAGGCAATTAAAATTCCCATGGCAAAAAATACTTCTCCATAGGTTTTTCTTTCCACCTGATGAACACAGAAAAAAATATTTTTTCTTTGTGAAACAAACATAACAAACGTGAATCCTAGAAGAACAATAATAAAAATTAGTGGGTGAAGAATAAAAGCCATAGATAAATCAATAAGACCAGAAATTAGGTGAACTACACGCCGAGAATATTTAACAAAAAAAACTATTTTACGTTTTTGAAGATAATTTAAAAAAAACAATATGGCTGTATAGAAAGTAGACACAATTGAAACAATAATTACTGAATTAAGGATATTCATGTTAAAAAAGTGTATCATGATAAAAATTAGGTGTGGTAAATTTAAGTGTGGTTAAAATCATAAATAAAATTCGTTTGGTTTTTGCTGGTTTAACAAAGGTTGTCCCCTATTCTAATTCACTGACAGAAATGATTTATGAAAGACATCTTAATCATCACAAGGTGATTCACTACAGAAACGGCTTCCCTGTTTATTCTAATTTATTACCAGCTCTTTATAGTAAGCCTTGTGCCAGTATTGTTAATAATCTAATTTTTCGAGTAATTCAAAATCGACCATTACCTAGTCTAATGAGTGTCGCTTTGACTGATATTTGTAATGCCAAATGTAAACACTGTAGTTTTTTTACAAGTATTGATAAAAATCGAAAAATTATGACTACAAATGAAATACATGACTTAATAAAACAAGCTCAAGATTTGGGTGTCGCTATTATTAATTTTGTTGGGGGTGAGCCGCTGATGCATCCACAAATTTTTGAAATTATTAAGATGGTAGATAAAAATAAAAGTACAATTAATCTTTTTACAAATGGTTGGTTTTTGAAAGAAAAAGCTATCATGTTGAAAAAATCTGGACTTGAAAGTCTCTATGTTAGTATAGATGCTAGTACTGGTAGAAATCATGATAAAAATAGAGGTTTGCCTGGGCTTTTTAACCGAGCAATTGAGGGAATTAATTCTGCAAAAAAAGCTGGCTTAACTGTCGGTATCTCTTGTTGTGTGGATCAAGCTACTTTTAAAAGTGGAGAATTTTTTAATTTAATTGAGCTAGCTAGACTAAATAAAGTAAACGAAGTTCTTATTTTTGATACTCTTCCAGTTGGTCGCTCTTGTCAACGAACTGACCTTTTTGGTCATCAAAAATGGGTAACCGAAATGATTGAAAGCGTTGAAAAATATAATAAGAATGACGATTACCCTGGAATACTTATTTACGCATATTTTGCTAGCCACATGGCTGCTGGTTGTTCTGGTGGAACTAGTTATTTTTATGCAAGTCCTTATGGAGATATTTATCCATGCGATTTTTATCATCATAATTTTGGAAATATAAAAAAGGAAAAACTTACTACCATTTGGGAGAAAATGAATCACCAAATAGCTCCAAACGGTACTAAGTGGGGTGGTTGTCGGGTTAAGGAAATTCTTTAATGAAAAACCCTAGTTGCATATGGATGTGTATCTTACAAATTATTGACATCTGTATTTTAAAGTGTTTAACTTTTATATGTTTGATAAGCTAGTAAGTTGTAGTAGTGCTTTTTGCCATTTTGACAAAACATTGTCATTATCTGGATTAATTTATCAAGTTGCAATTGTATTTTTTACTATTATCACATTAGTGTTAGTTTCGGGAAAGAAAAAACATGTTTGGAAATATTTTTTGACCATGTTAGTTGGAACGTTTATTTTCGATTTGTTGACATCTCCAATGTCAATTGATATACATTTAGGAAATTTTTCGTATATTTATCACGGAGTAAGTTGGGTTTTATCAATGGGTTTTACTACTTCTATTTTTGTTTGTGTAAATATCGTTGATTATGTAGTACCAGAAATATATCCTGATATTAAGTTTAAAGAATTAAATAAATATATTTTATCTGTTATCTTGACTTCTTTATTTTTAATAATAGTTGAACGGTCCACTACGGGATTTTTACAAGTTCGTCAATTTTCTCCAGAAACAATTAATGCTTATGAAGGTATGAAATTGTTTGGAACAAACGTCTCCTTTTTTAATTTATCCTGGACAGTTGTCTCCGTTTCTTTGTTAATTTCTTTTTATAAATATATTTCTCTTTGGCTAGATAAAAAAATATTAGTTCCAGTAAAAAAAATCGACAGATATGAACACAAGCTACCTATACC
>CAYSTF010000020.1:0-10034 GCA_964434125.1 uncultured Gammaproteobacteria bacterium | reverse complement strand
GCGTCTATGCCGTTTTCAGACGAATGGTCAACGAAGGTTTAGTTTATCGTGACGACAAAATCGTTAATTACTGCACTTTTTGTGGTACCGCATTTTCCAACCTCGAAGTCGAACATAAAACCGTTGATTCACACCTTTGGTATTTAAAATACCCAATAGTAGGGGAAGATAATCAATTTGTTACTGTTGCTACTACTCGTCCCGAAACTATGTTGGGGGATACTGCTGTTGCCGTTAATCCGAATGATAAGCGCTATTCTCATCTTGCTGGTAAAAAACTTTTATTGCCTTTAGTCAATCGTGAAATTCCAATAATCTTTGAAAATTCTATTGATTTAAAATTTGGTACTGGTGCTGTTAAAGTTACTCCAAGTCATTCTTCAGAAGATTACGACATGGGCAAAAAATTCAATTTGGAATTTGTCCGTATTTTTGATTACGATGGTAAGGCCAATCAAAATGTTCCTGTCAAATATCGTGGTTTTTACCCTATTCAAGTCCGCCAGATGGTCGTTGATGACCTAACGGCCGCCAGTCTTTTGGAAAAAATTACCAATCATTCTCACGAAGTTGGTCATTGCTACAAATGTGGTCGCCCAATTGAACCAATTACTGCTCCTCAATGGTTTGTCAAAATCAAACCTCTGGCCGATAAAGCCACAGAAGTTGTCAGAACCGACCAGGTCAAAATTTTTCCTATTCGTTTCAAAAAATCTTTTCTAACTTGGATGAAAGACATCAAAGATTGGCCAATCTCTCGTCAAATTGTTTGGGGTCACCAAATTCCAGTTTGGTATTGTATTGAAAATAACCCGACAAAATTCAATTTAACGTTTATCGACAAAAAAGGTAACACTGTCCATGGAAACTGGTTACAAATTTGTGATCAAAACTATTCATATCAAGAAGTTATAGACGGCCTTCAATCGTTAATTGCCGAGACGGATGTGAAATTTTATTTATCAGAAGAAGAAGCGAAAAAACATGGAAATTTTGTTCTTCAAGAAACTGATACTTTTGATACTTGGTTTTCTTCCGGTCAATGGCCTTATTCTACCCTGGGTTGGAGTCCCGATGGTCATCATTCTCCCGATTTTGAATATTTTTACCCCACCACAGTCCTCGATACTATGTGGGATATTTTATTTTTTTGGGTTGCCCGCATGATAATGATGGGTGTTTATAGCACCGGTCAAATACCTTTTAAAGTCGCTCATATGCATTCCCGTGTCACTGATTCTAAGGGGCAAAAAATGTCCAAAAGTAAAGGAAACGTTATTGATCCATTAACGATGTCCGATCAATATGGTGCCGATGCTCTCCGTATGGCCTTGGTTATTGGTGTTGCTCCAGGTTCTGACATCTCACTTTCCGAAGATAAAATCCGAGCTCAGCGGAATTTTGTTAACAAAATTTGGAATGCTTCACGCTTTGTCGAAATGCTTATCGACCGCCTCCGCGAAAATAATCCTAATTTAAATATTAAAGTCTTAAAGTCTCCCTTGTCAAAGGGAGATTTAGAGGGATTAAATTCTATTGACAAAAATATTTTAGAAAAACTTAACAAGATAATTGTGTCTACTACCAAAAATCTAAATAATTATCATTTTGGTCAAGCCAGTGAAGGTCTTTATCAATTTTTCTGGCATGAATTTTGTGATATTTATATAGAAACTGCCAAAGATAGGGGAGAAGAAGTGATCCCTATTCTCCTGACAGTTTTAATTAATTCATTAAAACTTTTACATCCTTTTATTCCTTTTGTTACCGAAACTGTTTATCAAGATTTAATTTCCAAATATGATTTGACCAAAGAGTTATTAATCTCATCATCATGGCCACAAAGTGAAAAAAAATAAAATAATTATTTTAGTAACATTATTGTTGTTAATAATTGCCAACCTTTACGTTTCACTCAAACATCCAGATATTTACACTGTTTCAAAAACACAGTTGTCTAGTCTGAAAGGGAGCACTAGTTATTTAGGTCGATTAAATTTATGGCGTCTGTTAGTTCAAAGCAATGACTGGGACAGCGCCGCCTTGTTAGAATCAAAGCTTAATTCAGACCAAGTTAAGGATTATAAACTTTCTCATCAACCACAACTATTGTTAGACAAACTAATTTTATTAAGCAGTCAAGATAATAAAACTGCCGACGACTATCTTAAATTAGCCCAAATCCAATCTATTTTAGGGATGTCTTCTCAGGCCATTGAATCCATCAAAAAAGCCCATCAACTCGATCCTATTCGATCCGATATTGATCGGCTTTTTTATCAAATTACTCAATAAAATTACCTGCCCGCCTATATGCTTTAGCTTTTGGTGGCTTCTTTATCTTCCTCTGCTTTAGCTTTCTCATCAGCTTCTTTCTCTTCCTCAGTCTTTTGGTTCATTGCTGGGACATCACCTGGGGCGACTTCTTCAGCTGGAGTAACGATTTCTTCTTCAGCTCTAGGTTCTTCGACTTTAGCAATTAATTGTTCTTTGTCGGTTTTAATTTCCAATTTTGTGAAGTCTATTTTGATGTCTGCCACAGTAATAGCCGATTCTAAAGTTTCCAATATTGATAAATCGATCTCAATATTTTCAGGTAAATCTGCCGGTAAAGCTTCAATTTCTATCTCATCGGTAACAGTAACGAGTGTGTTACCGTCCTTTACAGCCTGTGATTCTCCAATAAACTCTATTGGTACCATGGCACTAATTTTTTCTTTCAAATTAACTTTATAACAATCAACATGAATCAAATTTCCATCTATAACGTGATATTGTGGATTTCTAAATAGTACTGGTAAAGATTCTTTTTCTAAAATCAGATTTACTAAAGTTGACTCTCCTACTTCTTCAAATAATTTTTCCAATTCTACGGCCAAAAATTGAACTGATTTCGATTCTAATCCTTTTCCGTAAATTGTGGCTGGTATAAAACCTTGCTTTCTTATATGTTTAACTTTTCGACCCAAAGCAGTTCTAATTTCTGCTTTAATTTCATGTTTTTCTTTCGTCATTTTTTTTCTTTTGTCTATTGTCCCTTCCCCCGCAGTGGCGGGGTACCTGACTTCGACTCTAATAAACTAGGATGGATTATAACATAAAAATTACTTTTTAATGTTAAAATCTCTTATGTCTATTAAACCTCGCATTCTTACTGGTGACCGGCCAACCGGCCCTCTTCATCTCGGTCATTATGTCGGAACCCTAAAAAATAGAGTCAAACTTCAAGACGACTATGATTGTTTTTTTATTATAGCCGACTTACACACTCTTACTACCGCCATTTCCAAAGAAAAAACCCAAGAGCTTAAAAATAAAGCTAGGGGGCTCGTTCTCGATTATCTTTCTGTTGGTATAAATCCTGACAAATGTATTATTTATCAACAAAGTTTAGTACCTCAAGTGACCTATCTTTCAACTATCTTTACCAACCTTATCACTGTTCCTCGTGCTCAACGAGTACCGACTTTAAAAGATGTTATGCACGATCTTAATATTGAACAGCCTTCACTGGGTCTATTAAATTATCCAGTGTTACAAGCTGCCGACATTCTTATGGTCAAGGCCAATTTAGTCCCGGTCGGTAAAGATCAGGAAAGTCATGTCGAAGTTACTCGTGAAATTGCTCGTGATTTTAATAAACTTTATGGAGACGTTTTCCCTATTCCTAAGGCTTTAATTGGTGATGGCGGAACTTTGGTTGGCACTGATGGTCAAGCCAAAATGAGCAAATCTATTGGTAATTGTATCTATCTTTCTGACGACCAAGAAACTGTTAATAAAAAAGTTCGGAGTATGTACACTGACCCTACGCGTATCAAACCTACCGATCCTGGTCATATCGAGGGTAACCCAGTTTTTATTTATCATGATGCCTTCAATGACGACAAAGATGAAGTTGCCGATCTTAAAAAACGTTATTTAGTAGGGCAAGTCGGTGACGTCGAAGTTAAAACAAAATTAGCACTAGTTATAAACAAGTTTCTTGATCCAATGCGCCAACGTCGCGCGAAATACGAGGGTAAAATTGACATAATCGACGATATTATCAAAGAGGGTAGCCTTAAAGCCTCTTTTGAAGCTCAAAAAACCCTCAACGAAGCTTTAACAGTCATGGGGATAAAATAATTTGGGTGGGTATGCATGGACTTCAGACCTGTTGACCCCCGACTTAATTCAAGATAGAAAAACAAAATTCATTTACGAATAAAGGCGGGTATATTCTGTAATCAAAACTTTTTAATTAATATCAAAGGGTGGGTATGCATGGACTCGGACCATGGACCCCCGACTTATAAGATCGGTGCTCTAACCAACTGAGCTACATACCCTTGTTTTTCAAAAAACTATTAATCTACTAAACTAATAATCTAACTAAAGTAGCAGGAGTGGGGCTCGAACCCACGACCTTAGCGTTATGAATGCTACGCTCTAACCAGCTGAGCTACCCTGCCAAGTATTTGAAATTATATCAAAATATTCAGTAATAATTTTTAATTATTTTAATACCATTCGTCATTTTTGACTCATCAGTACCAATACTCATTGGTAGTGGTATTTCGGGTAGGTTTTCAATTGTTTTGCATTTTGTGCAATCAATCTACTAATCTACCCGATCAACCTCAAAAGATTTTATTGACTCTCTTTATCCTTTAAAGGATTGTTGGTAATTATTCCAAAGTGGTTTATTTTAAGTTCATAAGTCAAATTAGTATTATATCGGTACCATTCATCCTGATTAACTTCATAGGTAAATATTTTTTCTTCTTTATTTGGGTTACTCGTTTCAAATAAAACCTGATAAAGCTCTGTTTTACCTCCCACCCTTTCTGCTCCAATTACAGTAAACCCATCAAGGTTAAGATTGTAATTTGGCCAATACGGTTTTCTGTCATTTGCCGCCGATATTTCTTTTCTTTGAAATAACCATTTATCGATATCATATTCATACCAAGTTGCATAAATGGGTTTTTGTCCTATTACTTCTTGGTATGTTTCGGTTGTTGTGTGATATGTAGTGTAGCTTTGAACAGCCCCATTACCCAAATCACGGTAGTTTGTTTGAGGGTGAGTTACCGTTCTGGTTCTGGTTTGATAAATTGGTTCGTATCTAGCAATTCTTATTTCTGACCGAACATTATACGATCCAATTGGATTATGCCAACCCGACTCATGGACTGATTGATATCTTTCTATAGATATTATTCTAGTCCAATAAAAGTTATCAATCTTAGCCTCAACTGAAACTGTATGAAAGAACAACCATCCCAAAATCACCACAATCAAAATCGAGCCTGTTATAATCAGCAATTTTTTCCATGGTAATTTTTTTACTGGTAATTCTGTCGTGAAGTTTGTTTCCGGCTCAGTATTGATATCTTTTGGAATTTGTATAATCGGCTTAGGTTCATCAGAATGTTCTTCCCAAATATCTTTTGGTTTAAATTCCGGAAGAGTAATCGAGCCTAACTCAACAATCTTGTTGTTTAGATCGCTGTTTTCTCGTTCATTTCCGCAACCCAGACAACTTGTTTTTTTGTCTAGGTTTACCGAGCCACAGTTTGAGCATGTCCAATGTGGTTTTCCATTAGCTAGTTCCAATCCATCCTTGTCGGTGATCTCTTTATTAGTTGGATACTCCTTATCTTGTGGAGATTTTGTACTTCCACATCCAGGACACTTCATTTGTCGGAGTGCAGAAATCCCCGGTCTTCCACAAGCATGACAATCCCAATACTTTTCAAAAAAAGCCATTATGTCCACCCCTTTCATTTTTATTAAGAGTTTTTCTTTTGAAGTTTTCAAAGAACTAGATTTGTCTTTTAGATATAAAAAGATTTATCTATTGTGGTTAATTACAACCATCGCGGAAATTATAGGACATATATACTAATTATGTCAACAAATAACGTATTTTTATAAAATGTTTTCAACCAACAAAAAAGCCGTCAAGTTAATGACGACCTCTTTGTTTGTTGCGGGGCCTAGAGTTGAACCAGGTCTGTGAGATTATGAGCCTCACGTGCAGCCGTACACTACCCCGCATGTACAGTCTTCCGTAGTTCTATGCCTAGGAGACTTGTTCGATATTCTAACACAGTAGTTCTATTGAGTAAACAGATTTAACCACTGTTGGTAGTTGGGAATGCTAATTTCCTCTTTAATCTCATTATAATAATTCATTTTTTTTTCTTCAGGTAATACTAACCAAAAATCTTTGTCTGTACCCAGTCCTAATAATTGTCTATTTTGTTGATCTATAAAAGCGCTACTAGTGGCAAATTCTATTTGTTTTATCATTTTTTGTTTAAGTCTTGCCATATTTTCAACTTTTATACTCAATTCTCTATTTTTCTTTTCCGCATCCTTAAGTATTAGATATTGGTTTCGTATGTTTAGCAAAGTTGAAATAATTAAAACTAATCCGATTAATCCAAAAGAAAGTTTTTTAATTTTATCCATAAGTGGTAATTTATCCTAATTTGTGTTACTATAAGTCATAACTTAGTCATTTACAATTATAAGCTATGAGTGACATTCTAATAAATGAAGCCCTAATTAAATTTATTGATGCGCTTGCTCAAAAAGGCAAGTCGACTAATACTATTGTAGCCTACAAGGGCGACATAAACCAACTGATTTCTTTTTTAAAACCCAAAAAATATGATTACATAAGCCAAATTTCAGAAGGGGACATAGATTCATTTAAGGCCAATTTAACCCAAAACGATTACACTGCCAAGTCAATTTCTCGTAAATTAAATTCTATAAAAAATTTTTTCTCACACTTAAAAAATGAAAAAATTATTGAAATCGATCCATCACTTGAGGTTAAACACCCAAAATACGAAAACGATTTACCAAAAATTTTAAAACCAGTCGAATATCGCTCACTTCGCGATGCCTGTCGCAACGACAGCCGAGCTACCGCCATTGTTGAATTAATGCTTCAAGCAGGCTTAAGAATTAAAGAAATTGAAAATTTAAAGTTGGACAATGTCAAAGACAACGATATCTTGATTGAAAGTTATGAAAGTCATCCTGTCAGAAATGTTCCTCTCAATAATTCTGCCAAAACTGCGCTTCAAAAGTATTTAAGCGATGGTCGCTATCCAACCCGATCAAAAAACGTCTTTGTCACCAAAACCGGGAAAACTTTGTTAGCTAGAAATATCAGAAGTCTTTTAAATCGGTTTTTTATTAAAGCCGATATTAAAGGTATAAAAGTTAATGATCTTAGAAACACCTTTATCGTTTTCCAGCTTAAATCAGGTGTCCCCATAGACGTTGTCTCCCAAGTTGTTGGTCACAAGCGAATTTCTACTACCGAAAAATATTTGGAATTAATCGATTCCAAAGAAGAGTCCCGCGGAATTAAATTAAAAGAATTGTAATTCTGTTTTTGTCTTAAGCACTAAAGTTCTACCGCTCTAAAGCTCTAATCATAATCTCGCTCTCTGGGCTATCTCTGCCTCAACAATCGCTCTTGGTCGGCCGTATTTCAATGCTGAAAGTCGTTTTATCATCTCTGCCATTTTTGGATTTCCTGGCTTTTTCTTTTCTATAGCTGCCACTTTAACTGAAAAAGGATCTTTTGGTGTTCCGTTAACCATAGTTTTAAGATAAATTTCTCCAGTAGCCAGGTTTAACAAGTCACGTTCGCCAAATTCTGGTTGGAACTGTTTTGTCAAAAAGCCTGCATCAGAAATACCCAACCTGAAACTACAAATTGTACCGACGTTTCCAAAAACCGCGTTTTTAACTTCGTCATCCATTTGAGAAATAAATTGGTTGGCGACTGTCAAATTCAAGTGATATTTTCTAGCTTCAGACAAGATTACCGCAAAATCTTGAGTTGCAAAGTTTTGAAACTCGTCAACGTATAAGTAAAAATCTCGTCGCTTATCTTCTGGTATATCTTGGCGGCTCATAGCAGCGATTAAAATTTTTGGTATCAGCACCAAACCCAAGAAAGCAGAATTTTCTTCACCAATGGTTCCTTTTGCCAAATTTATAATCAAAATTTTTCCTTCATCCATGGCATTTCGAAAATTAAAAGATGAAGTTGATTGACCAATAATATTCCTCATCATGGTGTTAGTAATAAATCGACCAAATTTTGACACGATATAATCCAACACTTCCGATTTGTGAAAATCTGAGGTCTGGGCAATCTGATCAGTCCAGTACCTTCTTACCATTGGGTCTTTAATCTTTGGCATTAATTCTTGAACATAAGACTGATCAGTCAAACAGCGAACAATTTCGATAAACGTTGCTCCTGGCTCGGTCATTACTGTCAACATTATGTTTCTGATGGCGTGTTCAAATCTCGGGCCAACTATTCCAGTTTTATAAGGATCATACAATTTATACATCAAATTAATTATCGAGCTGGTTACAAAGTCTTTTTGATCTTCACGTTCACACTCCATCACATTAAACCCCATCGGCCGATCTGTTTGGGAGGGGTCAAAATAAATCACATCGTCGACTCTTTCTGGTGGTATTCTTTCCAAAATACTTTCAAATGTATCATGGGGATCAATAAAACATACTCCTCTGCCAGCTTTTATGTCTTGAAGTGCCATGTCTGCCAACAACCACGATTTACCCACACCGGTTTGCCCCACAATATAGAAATGTCTTTGTCGGTCGGTTGGCGTCATGCAAAATTTTTTATTAATTCCACGATATAAATTATCACCAATATACATTCCTTCCTGAGGCGACTCTACTGGGGCTGGAGCTTTTTTGGCCTTTAACCAATATATATTTGGAGTTTCAATAGATTTATTAGGCAAATGAAAAATCGAAGCAATCTCATCAACTGACAATATTGTTTTATTTTTAAACCAAAGAGGAACAGGGTATTTATAAATAAAATCTTCCATGAACATTGATTTAAATCTTATCTTTTTACTTTTTAGTTTATTCCATGGTGACTCATATTGACCAAAACAAGCCTTAATGTTGGCAATATTTGTCTTAGCTATTTCTTTTGATGGTGCCACCGCTACTATCCGAATCGCAGTTTCTAGCCCAACTTTACTACATTTTTGTTCTATAGCTTCGAGCTGTTTTGCATCGACTTTATATGCCGCTTTTTCAGGATTAGATTCTGACTTTTTAGTACTACTGATAAAACTCCTACCAGCTTTTGCCCACGACCCGTCAGTTGGGTAAATAACTAACTGAATCGACACCGTTTCTCCCAGACTTAATTTTGACAATGTTGAGGTGATTGACGACAATGGATCCGTACTAATTTCTTTGTATGTTTTTAAAGGGTAATGAGGCAATTTCTTAAGTACCAACCAAGAATATTCGACAAACCCTTTGTCTGTATAAATATTTGGTTCTTCGGTGACTTTTATATCAGTCCCCGAGTAGACACTATATATCTGTTTTTCAATCATATCTTGATACTTGTCGGGTACCGAAATATAAAACTTTATATCTTCATTGGTTCCAATAATTTCCAAAGATGCATTTGGTTGACTTACAAAAGGCTGTAAAAATTTAGGTTTTGCAGTTTTATACATGCTTGCAAAAGAGCTAATAATTTGTTCAGTGGCATCAATTTTTATTTCATTGTCTTGTGGAACTGCAATAAACAAATTTACCTGTTTTAACGATTTTTCTTCTCTATCTCGCCATTTATACCAAAGCAAAACTATCCAGCCCAAAAACAAAACTAGTAATACCACTAACAATATTATTGTTACAGTAAAAATAAAGCTAGATAAAATACTAATAATTTCAGATGAATTCATTCCTCTTTAAATTTTACATTACCTTGACTCTTTTTGATAATCCTTAGTATAAATGTTGTTAACCATCTCCAGGCATTATCTGTTGGTTGAGAAAAACCACCAACAAAAGTATTTTTAGGAGAGGCACAGACACAGATATGAATTCAGCAATTGCTTCAAACGCGATTTCGAGAAAGCAGGCCTTGTATTCAGCGGCACTTCACCAGATGGAAGACTTGTCGAAGCCTGCGAGCTGAGTTCAAGTGCTCATCCGTTCTT
>CAYSTF010000019.1:0-10201 GCA_964434125.1 uncultured Gammaproteobacteria bacterium | reverse complement strand
TTTGACTGTTGCCCCAATTAATATTAATTTCAGCCTGTACACAAGTTGCCGGACTCGGCCAAGCGCTACAGCCAACTCCTACTGCTCTAGAATAACCAATATCATAAGTATAATTTTTAAATTCTGGAAAAGTTAACCCGACAACTTCATTTAAGGTCCAAAAACTATCCCCATTGTTGTTTTTTTGATCTATCAATTCTTCAACCACTTTTTCAGCCAGCTCACTAGCTTTTTTTCTTTGTAAACTAGCAGTTTTTATCCCAGTCGATTTTACTAACAAAGAAATTGTCCCCGAAATCACTAACACTGTGACCCCGATAGAAAAAATTATCTCTACGATACTGATACCTTTTTCAGTTGACATTAGTTATTTGTCCAAAATTATTAATATTAATCGATTTTGTATTTGTTCCCCGTGACAATGTGACTACCACCGTCATTGGGGTATCGCCACCAGTGCTTGTTTTCAACTGGCCTGTACTTTTAGCAAAAGCAAAATCACTAGTTGAGGTAACACTTATATCCGAAGGTACAGTTTTTGTCGAATATGGAGATCCAGGGTACTCCGTAGTACCATCAACCCCGATGATTGTAATATTTTTACCAGAAAAACTAACTCTAACATAATCAAGACCAGTACCTTTTCCAACTGGTAATTGTTTTGTTATTGCATAATTTCTTGCCAACTTTAGGTGGTTACTTACCTCGTCTCTGATTGATTCCAACTCTTTCACTCCATTAAAGTTATTTAGTGACATCGCCCCAACACCCGTCAATATCATTATGATACTAACGGTAACTATCAATTCTACTAGAGTAAAACCAATAAATTTTTTTTTCATTTGTTTTGCTAATTACTACTGGCTATTTACTAAAAGCTTCTTATGGATTTGTTAATCTATAATTACATGGCTTGGATCTTATAGTTACTGTTCCAGTGTTTGTCGATCCCAAGTCTTCCATTGACGCCCCAACTTCGTAAGTGGTTGTTGATATTTGTCTGTAAGCATAAGTTGCTTTTGTCTTCGGGTCTACTGGTTCCCTGTCTAAAAAACCTGGCACTAACGCCGCCAAATTAGCCGGATAAACATAATTAATTTGTCTAGATGCCTCCAAAGAAATTCTGATTTTTTCCAAATCTGCCGCTCTTCGACTATCTCGAGTCTTTTTGTTCAGCCCACCGTAACTAACAACCGCTACTGCCGTCAACACCGCAATTATTGAAATTGTTACCAATAATTCAAACAATGTAAAACCCCTGTCCGCCATAGCTGCTTTAGCTGCGGGTGGATTATTTTTTCTTTTTTTCATTTTTTTATAATTTTTAAAAACTAACGTTCTAAAGTTCTAACACTCTAAAGTTCTGATATCTACTGTTGATTTTTAACACAAAAATAACCACCGATGTTCAAAAAACTACATTGATTATTTTCAGCATTACTATTTTTTGTTGGATTCTCCATAACCGCACAAACACAATATGGCATGTTCGCAATACCATAAAACGAATATATGTAAGGTGCCTTGTTTCTGGGGTCTGTTGGGTATCTTTCCAAAACAGTTTGTGTCCCAACAGTCCAGTTACGCCCAGCGGCAAAATTTGCAGACGTTGGATAACTCCCATTAAGCAAAAAATATTGTTCGGCCGCATTTTGAATCGCTTTCATATCTGAAATTCGTCGTTGATCCCGACCATTTTTTTGAGCATTCGAAAAACTTACCGACAACACCACCGACAAAATAGCAATAATTGAGATTGATATTAACAATTCTATTAAAGTAAAACCTATTGTATTTTTCATGGAGTTGGCAATGATTGTGCCCGACTAATTCCGATATTTGAACTAGTAATTACATAACAACAACCCTCACTAATTACATAAGCCGACCCACAACCTCCCGGATAACAGGATTTATCTTCAGGATTTTCTAAATTTGTAAACAACCAAAAAGACCTGCCAGATGGAGACGAAACAAGGTATTTTATTTCTTTCATACCAGTCTTCGTTTCTTTAGGCATCTTTTTTATATAAATCATCCCCTTACCATCATCAAGCTGACCTTGAATACTAATCAAATTGGTTATCCCAGTAGTTCCGGTACTCATCGGAAATCTATTATTGTCAGCATAAAACGAGTTTAAGGCATCCGATATTGATTTTAGTTGCATTTTTCTGGCCGCATCCCGAGAACTTTTTTGGGAATTGACATAGCCACCAGCCAATACCGAAGTTAATATTGCAATTATCGAAATCACCACCAACATCTCTACCAACGTAAACCCAAAGTTCTTAAAGACTTCTCCCTTAAATTTATTTATTATTTTCATTATTTTTTTATTTTTACTAAAGCTCTAACGCTCTAAAGATCTAATATGCTTATCTATTTTGCACAAACTGCATAAACTCCATTTGGCGGATTAGTATCCCCACAATTTATTTGAGAATTTATATCTTCATCTCCGGCCCCAACTTCAAGACTCACCCTCATTATAAAACCATCACCAGTAGACAATTGACTATAACCAACCCCTGACATGTCACCCAAACTAGGAATATAAGAGGGGACTAAGCCGTTAATACTTGGTGGATAAATTTGATTGTCATTGTAATACATTCTTAGGGCATTTTTTAAACTATTTAAATTTTGAATTTTTTGAGCGTCACGAGCCCTTTCCCTACTTCCAACAAAATTCATTACCAACACAGTAGTCAACACTCCAATTATTGATATCACCACCAACAATTCAATTAGACTAAATCCTTTGTTCTTTTTCATTAATTTATTCTACTCACAAAATTACTATCATGCAAATTAAATCTCATTTCTTTTATCATCTTATTACTACTTACTAAAATACTGAATTTACCTGTCATGCTATTTACTAAACGCTATTTACTACATATTTACTTCACCGTTTCTGCCACTAAAGTATGTTTGTAACAATAATTTTGACCACCACATTGCCATTTATTTTTTTGGCATTCACTATCATATTTGTTTTCCAGATCTGCCAAAAGCGAAAAAGATTTTCCGTCACTTTCGGCTAAATAACAATATTTCTTATTCAAATTGTTCTCTTGTGGTAATTTTTTCAAATAAACATAGTCACCATCTTTCCACTCTTTTCCCCACAAACCATTAATCATCTTTTCATTTGGTAAAACTCCATAATCAGCATAGTAAAGTTTGATTATCTGCCCCAACTCGTTTAGGCTATTTTTTCTATCAATATCTCGAGATTTTGCCCTAGCTAGTTGAAACTGTTCAAAAGTAATCCATCCCAATATCAAGACTGAAACTGTAATAATTAATATTTCCAAAAGAGAAATTTTGTTTTTCATTGCTTTTATGGACATCCAGAACCCTGGCAACAAAAGGGTACCATACACCCTGGTAAAGGATCGCCCGTATAACATTGAGTGTTACCAGCAGTAACACAACTACCATCAATTACTAAATTGGGGGTACCTCCATTGACCGTCCTGATACAATCTAACCCCTTACAACCAGGATCAATGATATGGCCATCATACCACAATATATTTGAACTCGAAACTCCGTAGTTGACCTGATCTTTTCTTCCAGAATATGTCAAATAAGTATCATTGTCATACCACCTAACAGGAATATGTTTATCTTTTTTATTATCTAATCTCGTTACCACTTTATAAGTGTTTCTATCTATAATACTAAATTCATAAAGTTGGTTATTCGGACCACAAGGCCATTTTTTAAAATAAGACTGTACCGCCAAAACCGTTTTGCCGCAATTACTAACTACGTTCCAAGTAGAAATATCAGTTGCCGAAGGATAACGTCCTTTGTCAGAATAATATCTTTCAAAGGCTATCTTTATCTCTTTTAAATCATTTTTTCTTCGTGAATCTTGGGCTTTATTAACCAGGGCAATTGGGTTTAAAACACCAATCAATATCACTCCCATAATTGACAATATTGTCGTCACAATCAACAGTTCCACCAAGGTAAACCCATTTTTTATTCTTAAATCTCTAATCATAAATTCTTCTTATAATAAATTATAATAATATTTTATCTCAAATATTTACTAATATCTTATTGTTAATCACAAAAATAATTTTTTATCTAAAAAACTGAAAAGCTGACAAGCTGATTAGCTGCTCACTCCAAAACCAAGCCACCAAAGTACCAAAAATCAAAAATGGACCAAATGGTATTTGTGTTTTTTTTGTCGCTTTTTTTAAGGTTATCAAAATTAAGCTCACCACCGCCCCAACAACGAAGGCAACATAAAAAGCTACAATTATTTTGGGATATCCCAAAAATAATCCCATAAAAATCGCCAATTTTACATCTCCAAATCCCATTCCCTTTTTTTTGGTTATTAAATATAAAAACCCCAAAAACCCAAAAGACAAAATCGACGACCAAACATAATTCAAATTACCAAAATATCTAGCGCACCAGAGAACTAGTGCACCAGAGACTAAAACAACTGTCGAAAAATCCGGCAAAATCATATATTTTAGATCAAACACAGCGCTAAACACCAAAAATACAATTATTAATAATACTAATAATAGGTGTAAGGGCGATTCATGAATCGCCCCAATATAATAACTTATCAGAAATAACCACCCCGTTACTATTTCCACAATCGGGTAGAGAACTGGTAATTTTTTCTGGCAACATCTTGTCTTTCCTCTTTGAGATATCCAAGATATTACTGGAATATTTTCATACCATCTCAATTGCTTGCCACAAAAATCACAAAAACTTCTATTTTCACCCTTCCGAAGCCTTGGCGAAGGAGGGTTTACTAATTCATACTTCACCCCCACGCGATAAACAAGCATGTTTACAAAACTTCCAAAACACAACCCTAGAATAAAAATTATTATTAATAGCCAAATTTCCATAAATTAATTCTAACAAATTAAAAACTATACTAAATGGCTTTTTCCCTTGCCCTGTCAAGGGAAAGGGAAGGGTTAGGGTTTTTACCAAAAACCCCTCCTTCGCCAACTGGCCAAACGGAGGGGTTTAAATTTACACTATAACAAAATTATTGAATGTTGCCTTCAGGTACACACAACAAATTTGCTCTAGTTGCATCTGGTGTAACTGCAGTAGTAACAGCCCAATCGCTAATATCTGCACAAGCATTACCACCAGCGTTCTCGCCGATATCTAACAGATACGCAGCACTATCAACACCAAGAACCATGCATTTTAAGTTGGGATTTGGACCCCCGCCAGTTTTTCTGTTTGCCGATGCCTTAGGAACAAAACAAACATAATTAGAATCAGTTCCGTTGTGATATATATACATCTGATCTACAGCATCTGAATCAGTCGCAAACGGTTCTTTCCCCATAAAAGACGACTTTAGTTCTGAAGTTGTAATCAATACACCAGCAGAAGAACCCGCATCTCGTACACCAAAAAGAACATTAGTGCTACCTATTGCCACCTTACTAGTTGACGATACCGCAACTCCAGACGGGGCAATCCCTATATTCCACGGATAAGCATTTTGGGAAGCGTAAAACCTTTCCAAAGCGCCTAAAACTTCGGCAGCATCATTCTTAAACTTTGCATCTCTAGCTTTATTGGTTTGTTCGATTGGGTTTATTGTTGCCAATACGGCTACTGACAAAATCGCAATCAAGGCGATAACGATTAATAGTTCTACTAGGGTAAAACCCTTTTCAAAAAAATTTCTTTTTTTCATTTTCAAAATTATAAATTATTAATATCTTAATATCATTATTTACCATTAAAATTGTGATGTCAAGTTATAGATTGGCATCATCACTGCCACCACCAAAAAAGCCACTCCTAGCCCCAACAAAATCATAATTATTGGTTCAATGGCTGATGTCAACGACTTGACTGATTGTTCGGCTTCAGTTGAAAAATAATCAGATACTCTCTTTAAAATTTCATCAAGCTTTCCCGTTGCCTCTCCTGTTGCTACCATTTGATTTACGATTATGGGAAAATTTCCCGTTTCTTCAAAAGAATTAGCAACGCTAAACCCCTTTTGAACCCGTTCGGCAATATGTAAATAAGCATTTTGGTACAAAGCATTTCCAGCAACATTGGAGACAATCCTTAGCGCCTCCACCAGCGGAATACCAGCCGCCAAAAGCATTGACAGTGTCCTAATAGTGTCCGCCAACAGACTTTTTTTGGTCAATTCTCCCATGATCGGAATTTTAAACTTTAAAGTATCTATTTTTAATCGAAAATCAGGATTTTTCCCTCCAATTTTAAGCGTCAATATTCCACCAACAGCCAAGAAAACCAAAATAAACCAGTATTTAGTAAAAAAACCAGACATTGCCATCAATGCTTTTGTCGATCCTGGCATTTCCGCTCCAAAATCAGTAAATAGACCCAAAAGTTTAGGGATAACAAAAATCATCATAATAATTACAACTGCAATCATCCCAATTATTACGATTATTGGATAAATCATCGCTCCTTTGACTTTTCCCTGAAACTCACTTTGTTTCTCTAAGTTATCGGCCAATTTACTCATTACTTCTTCTAATACTCCAGCTTCCTCACCAGCGTCAATTGAGGCAATATAGGCTTCACCAAAATATTTTTTATATTTTCTTAGCCCATCTGCTAAACTTTTACCCCCGCGAACATTGTTTAGTGTATATTCCAACACTTCAGACATAAGCGATTTCTTGTCAAGTTGGTTTTTTAACAATGACAACGAGTCTGTTAGTGACAATCCAGATGTCATCATTGTTGACAATTGCCGAGTAAAAGTAGTAATTTGTTTGATACTAATTTTTGTAAAAATATTTTTGTAAATCTCACTTAAAATCGTGTCTTTAACTTCAGACAAAGAAATCAACATTAGCCCATTATTTTTTATTGATTCCATGGCTTCACTTTTGTCGTGGAGTTCCAATAACCCCTTGACCATTTTCCCGTTCCAATCCCTTGCTTTAAATGTAAATTTCATATAACTATATTATTTTTCCTTAATTTTGACTGGAAATCAACCATATTAACAACAAAATTTTTGGCAACTTCTTCAGCCACTTTCCCATCTAATACTAATTTTGCCAAATAGCTATCGAGTGTAATCATCCCCACATCCGCACTTGTCTGGATTACATTGTCTAACATAAAAGTTTTTCCCTCTCTTATAATATTTTTTACTGCCGAATTAGTTAACAAAATTTCAAAAGCTGGGACTCTTCCGCCGCCAATTGCTGGCACTAATCTTTGAGAAATAATCGCACTAAATACTGATGCCAATTGGACTCTGATTTGGTCTTGTGCACTCGATGGGAAAACATCGACAATTCTATCGATGGTCTGTGAAGCCGAATTGGTATGTAGGGAAGAAAATACTAAATGACCAGTTTCAGCAATCGTCAAAGCCAACTGGATTGTTTCCAAGTCTCGCATTTCTCCGATAAAAACCACATTTGGATCCTGACGTAAACATGATCGCAAAGCTGAGTTAAAATCACGAGTGTCTCCACCTAGTTCTCTTTGAGAAATTATCGATTTTTTGGGCTTTATTAAATATTCGACCGGGTCTTCAATCGTCACAATGTGACCATTTCGAGTATTGTTAATCTGATCCAATAGACAAGCAGCTGTAGTAGATTTTCCGTGTCCGGTAGGGCCGGTGATCAAAACAAACCCTTGTTTTTGTTTTATAAAATCCTTCAAACCAATTGGTAGGTTCAAATCTTCAAAAGTTGGAATTGTTGAAGAAATTATCCTCAGAGCACAAGCTGGTGTCTCCTTTTGCCAATAAGCATTGGCTCTAAATCGAGCATCAACGGCATCAAAAGAAAAATCCAGTTCTTTGTTGTTTTTTAAGATTACTTTTTGTTCTTCGGTCAATAAAGAATCAATCATTTCAATAATCAACTTATCCTCAACCTCGGTCCAATTTGGAGCACTAACCAACTCACCACTTATTCTAATTTTTGGTACCACTCCACACATCAAATGGATATCGGAAGCTTTGTTGGCCAATGCCAAAGACAATAATTCTTTTAGTTTTGTATGCATTTTGTTTACTTTATAACTTTATAACTTTCAACTTTATAACTAATATTGAGCCACTCTTACAACCTCCTCCATAGTTGTAACTCCCTCTAACACCTTGGCATAACCGTCTTGTTTCATCGACAACATCCCGTCTTCCATGGCAGCACTTTGAATCTGAGCGGCAGTAGCTTTTTCAATAATTAATTTTGACAGTCTTTCGTTTATGGGCATCACCTCATAAATTGCGACCCGACCCATATATCCAGTGTTGTTACACTTTTCACAACCAACAATTTTTGGAATCATCATTGCCTTACCTTCTTTTTTAAATTTATCTTCAATTAAGTTGTAAATTGGACCTAAGGTTTTTTTTATTTCCGCCTCCTGTTCTGGAGTCATTTCCATCTCAGAAATACAATCCTTACATACTCTTCGTAAAACCCTTTGACCCACTACACAGTTGAGTGATGACACCAGCAAAAACGGTTCTGCCCCCATATCTAATAGTCGGGGAGGAACTCCAGAGGCATCATTGGTGTGCAAAGTTGAAAAAACTAAATGTCCAGTTAATGCCGCATTAATGGCCAAGTCGGCAGTTTCCGCATCACGAATTTCTCCCACCATTATCACGTTTGGATCTTGTCTCAAAAAAGAACGTAGGGCCGAGGCAAAAGTCAAACCCGCCTGAACATTGACTTGCACTTGGTTAACTCCTTTCATTTGATATTCGACCGGGTCTTCAATCGTGACCACATTTACCTTTGATGTTGCTACTATATCCAAAATCGAATACAAAGTTGTCGTTTTACCAGAACCAGTAGGACCACAAATAATAATAATTCCATGCGGTCGTTGAATTGAAGTCATTAAATTTTTCAATGCCAGTCCTCTTAACCCCAAATCCGGTAAAGAAGGCACTTTTTGAGATTTTTTTAGTAACCGCATAACTACTTTTTCACCATAAGTTGTCGGCAAAGTTGATACCCGCAAATCGACGTCCATACCTTCAGCCGAAAAGAAAAAACGGCCATCTTGAGGAACTCTTTTTTCATCAATTTTTAAGCTCGACAAAATCTTTATTCTTGACACCACTGCATCATGAACATTTCGAGGAAGTAAATATTTTTCTTGCAAAATACCATCGATTCTATATCTAATCCTCACGTTCTCTTCTTGCGGTTCAATGTGTATATCAGAAGCCCGAGCTTTAAGTGCATACTCAAGAATTGTTGACACAATTTTGGCCACAGGGGCTTCTACTGCCACTTTATCCTGGGCTTGTTTTATCACCATTTCGTCTATTTTTCTTTCATCAAGTGCCTTGTTTACCTCAGATGTTATGCTTTTTTCTCGAACATATTTTTCTTTTATAAAGCCACTAATCTGTTTTTCTGTCGATATTCCAGCACTAATCTTAAGATTAGTCTTCATCTCGAGAAACTCCAAGGTTTCCAAATCTAAAGGGTTTACCATGGTAACGTACAAAGTCTTAGTTTTTGGGTCCAACCGATAGGGGACAAGCTTATATTTTGACGCTACGTTTTCCGAAACCAAACTTAAAGCTTCAGGAGAAAAACCAATATTTTCCAAATCAACAAAATCAACTTTCAAAAATTTAGCCTTTGCTTTTGTCAAATCTAGTTCAGAAACAAATCTTAATGATTTAATGATCTCTTCCTCAGATTCACCAGTCTTTAATTGTCTCAAACTTATCTCTTCAAGTTTCTGCTCATCTATCAAACCATCATCTTTCAAGACGTCTTTTAGATTCTTATATATTTTTTGATTAAAATCGGTCATAATACTATATTCATAGTACAGTTTTTTTATTACCAACACAAGAAAATGAATATTTTTCCGTCGACTTTGTTTATCTCGGCCAATTTGGAACTGGTCCAGTCCAGAATCAATCAAATTTGCCAACAATTAAACAACAACATCAATCCTAACAATCCAGATATTTTTATCGTCAATGAAAATAGTGGTTGGAGTATCAATCTGGTTAGGACACTAAAAAATTGGTTATCCCAAAAACCTTTTAATCACGACAATAAAATTATACTTATTTACCAAATCGATCTTTTTAATACCGAATCCCAAAATGCACTTCTAAAAAGTCTTGAAGAGCCAGGCGAAAATAATTATTTTATCTTAACATCAAGTAAACCAACAAATATTATCA
>CAYSTF010000018.1:0-10309 GCA_964434125.1 uncultured Gammaproteobacteria bacterium | reverse complement strand
ATTGCGATTGAAGATAAAAATTTTTATAAACACCATGGATTATCAATTAAGGGATTATTAATTGCATTAAAATATAATTTTAAAAAAAATGAAGATGATAAACCAAGAGGAGGCTCAACGATAACTCAACAATTAGTGAAAAATGTATTTTTAAGCAGTGAAAAAACTTTTAAAAGAAAAGTTAAAGAGGCGGTTTTAACACTAAAATTGGAAAAAAAATTAAGTAAAGATGAAATTTTGGAACGATATTTAAATCAAGTATCTTACGGCGGTGAGGCTTATGGGGTTCAAGAAGCGGTTTTGAAATATTTTGGCAAAAATATTGATGAGATTAACGTAATTGAGTCTGCTTATTTGGCTGGCTTACCAGCTGCACCAAGTTCTTACTCACCTTATGGGAATGACCCGTCATTGGGCCTAAAAAGGGCTAAGCATGTGATTGAAGAAATGGTTAAAAATGGATATTTAACGGAAAGTGAGGCTGAAAAATGGTTAAACGAAAAAATTGTAATAAAAAATAATTTAAAAATAATCAATGCACCTCATTTTGTTTTTTATATAAAAAATATTTTAGAGACCGAATACGGTTATAGTAATTTAGAAAAACAAGGATTGATAATTAAAACTAGCTTGGATTTGGATATCCAAGATAGTGCCCAAAAAATTGTAAGTGAAGAGATTGATAAAGTTAAAAAATTAAACATTAATAACGGAGCAGCGCTCGTTTTGGATGTTAAATCTGGTGATATTTTGGCGATGGTAGGATCAAAAAATTATTTGGCAAAAGATATTGATGGTAAATACAATGTCACAACAGCCCTTAGGCAACCCGGATCCGCAATTAAACCAATAAATTATTTACTTGCGCTTAAAAATGGATTTAGTTTCGCTTCAACAATAGACGACAGCCCGGTAGTTTATAAAATTAAAGGTCAAAAACCATATAGTCCTCAAAATTACAATGGTAAATATATGGGGAGAGTGTCTCTAAGAACTGCGCTGGCTTCTTCTTTAAACATACCGTCAGTGAAATTATTAGAGAAAAATGGAGTAGATCAGATGATTGACTTGGCTTCTGATATGGGGATTACGACTTGGGATGAAAAAAACCGATTTGGATTGTCATTGGCTTTGGGAAGTGGAGAAATTAAAATGACTGAATTATCACAGGCATATAGCATTTTTGCCACTTTAGGTGAAAAAATTGAGGTTAACCCCATCTTGGAAATAAAAAACTATCTAGGAGAAAGTATTTATCAAAAAAAGATTAAAACAAAAAAACTAATTGAACCAGAATATGCATATATGATTAATGATGTTTTAAGTGACAATCAGGCTAGGTCACCAATATTTGGTATCAACTCAAAGTTGGTAATTAAAAATAAAAAAGTGGCAGTAAAAACAGGGACCACAAATAATTTGAAGGACAATTGGTGTGTCGGATGGACTCCAGAAATATTGGTAGCGGTATGGGTGGGAAATAACGATAGTCAACCGATGAGTTGGGTTGCTTCTGGAGTTAGTGGAGCGACTCCAATTTGGAACAGAATAATTTCAAAAATGTTGGAAAACAAACAAGATATTAGTTGGGAAGTCCCAAATAATTTAATAAAAACTAATATTTGTAATAAACAAGAATGGGTAATTAGTGGAAGTAAAATTGCAGTTGATTGTCCTGTAATAAGTCAGCCAGTGATACATTAGTCAAAAAAATTGACCGCATACCAATAGAGATGGTCAATTAAAACAGGTAGTTCTGATTGAATCTGGGAAGAATTAATTGGATTGTTGATCTTAACTAAAATTAAAATTTTGTTTTTCGGAAGACTAATTAATCCTTGGTAATAGATGTTTTGAGGATCATTTATAATTTCTTGATAAGATAAGCCTTGTGGCAACGCTGAATCAATTAAACTTTGTGAAGATGGCTTAATCGAGTTAAGGTTATCAATCGTTGAACTAATTTTATTATTTATACTTAACAGAGTTGGTTGATGTTCAAAAACTGGTTTAGAGTAATCAGTGTCAAGACTGACGAAAATTGACCAATTAATTGGAGACTTTTGGATGTATTTTGATAAATTTGTTGAAGAAGGGAGGTTTCCTTGATTATTTTTATTAAAGGTAATTTTTGGTAATTTAAAGTTAATATTAAAATGTGGGGGCGATTTAACTGTTGACTGAATCGATTTGTAGCTCCAAAAAAGAAAACTTAAACCAGCAGTTAGAATAAGAGAAAAAATAATCGTCTTGCGTTTGTTTTGAAGTTTTTTTTGATTTACTTGAGCTTCATCAAGTGCTGATTCTGATGGATTTGAAAGTAAATTGTTAATATTTTTGTTATTTTTTGGATTGGGTAACATATTAGCAAATAGTAAATAGTAAGTAGCTAGTAGCAAAAAATATTTTTTATTATATTAAATAATTAGTAAGTAGTTAGTGGTAAAAAATTATTTTTTTATTTGCTTAAGACTTAAAAGACCAGATTTGGCACCCAAACGAGAGACCACCGAACCTGAATTAGTAATAGCCCAATATAAAGCATCTTGAGGAGATTTTTTATAAATTAAAGCAGCAACAAAAGTGGCACCAAAAGAGTCTCCTGCTCCCGTCTCGTCAACAGGGTTTGATTGTGAGGCGGGTGAAAAATATTGTTTGTTATCAGACAAAACATAGGCTCCCTGATGACCATTGGTAATGGTAATAAATGGAATTTTTAGGTCGTGGGCCTGGTTTAATAAACTATCATCGAATTGGGACGTATCAAAAAGTAACCTAATTTCTTCTTGGTTTAGGCTTAAAAAGTTGACCATTTTGATTAAAGGTATAAGTTTTTTGGGTTTTGATAGTTCCCGCTTCCCAGGATTTAGAGCAATTTTTATGTTGTTTTCTTTGGCAAAACCAATAATTTTTTCTAACAAATCAATGTTCCCTTCTAAAGAAGATATATAAAACCATTTGCAGTTTTTTAATTGATTCCATTTCAAATGTTTTTCATCGAGTGCCGATTGACCTCGATGAGTTAATATTGAGCGAGTTCCGTCTGGAGCAACTAAAATAACAGAAAAATCGGGAATATTAGATTTATCAACTTTGATAAATTTGTCGTATACATTATTTTTTTTAAGATCATCAAAGATATATCCATTGAGATAACTATCACCAAGAAGAGAAATACAGGCAGATTTTAGTCCTAGTCGGGAAAAGGCAACTGCAGAATTAGTGGCACCTCCCCCGCTACTAATTAAGCCTTGATAAATTTCGTTTTTTGATGAGGCCTTAAGACTAAGAAGTTTTTTGTCGTAGATAAAATCTTTTGACTTAACAAAAATATCAATAGTAGCAGAACCGATGGAAACTATGTCAAAATTTTTAGTCATAAAATTTTTTTAATGGCAGTCAATAAGTTTTTAGTACCAATTCCGTAATAATTATACAGTTGTTGAAAATCTTTGGCGGAACGACCAAATTGGTTATCAACAGCAAGATGAATAAATTTTGGTTTAATTTTTGAAGATAAAAAGAGACTGGCGACAGCTTGTCCCACTCCTCCATTTTTCTGATGATCTTCAATACAAATTAATCGTTTAGTTTTTTTAACACTCTTAAGGATAGTGAAAAAATCAAGCGGTTTAACTGACGAACAATTAATAATTTCTAAAGAAATATTCGGTTTTTGATTTTCGAGTTCTGATTGAGCCTCAAAAGCTTGGTTAAGAATTGGGCCGTAACCAATAATGGTAATATCTTTCCCTTTTTTTAAAACTTGGGACTTACCGATAGTAAAAGGAAATTTAGGATTGAATATAACTGGAGTTGAAGGACGAACTAAACGTAAGTAGGCTGGACGGTGACTTTTTGAAATAACATCAGTAATTTTTTTTGTTTCTAGAGCATCAAGTGGAGCAAAAACTTCCATATTAGGAAGAGTAGTCATAAGGGCGATATCTTCTAGACTTTGATGAGTGGCACCTAATTCGGCTGTCATTAGACCAGCATGAGAACCAACTATTTTAACGTCTAGGTTGTTGTAACAAATTGACTGGCGAATTACCGCCCAATTAATGCTCGGAGAAAAACAAGCAAAAGAGCACAAGAACACAGTTTTACCACTTTTAGCCAGACCGGCAGCCACACCGGCGGCATTGGATTCGGCAATACCACATTCAATAAAACGAGTAGGGAAATGATTGGCGAAGTCAGATAAAAATAATGAAGACTTCAAATCCATACTGACAACGTAAAGTTTGGGGTTGTTTTTGGCCAATTGGTCAATAGTCTGGCCGAAAGCTTGGCGAATTGATTGAATATTAAGATTAGAATTGGAGTTCATCTTTGGCAGCAAGATAAGTTTTTTCATCTAAATTTTTAACATCATGATATTTGTAGTTATTTTCCATAAAAGATATCCCTTTACCTAAAACAGTTTTGGCAATAATACAATTTGGGTAGTCAGAATTATTGGCTTGCTTTAATGCTTTGATTAATTGGAAGAAATTATGACCATCAACTGTAGTAACAGTCCAACCAAATTGAATGTATTTAGCGGCTAAATTGTTAAGTGGCATAATGTCTTGAGTGGTGCCATCGATTTGCAAACCATTGTAGTCAATAATATTAATTAAATTTCCCAATTTATATTTTTTAGCAAACATTACTGCCTCCCAAATTTGACCTTCTTGGTGTTCCCCGTCACTAGTAAGACATATAGTAGTGTGTTTTGAATCTCCAAGAGCTAAACCAGTGGCAAAAGAAAGACCTTGGCCCAGAGAACCAGAAGAATACTCTACTCCGGGAACGTCTTTTGAGATATGGCCTTGAAGAATAGAATCAAAATCAGTATAGCTAGATAACGAGTCTTTTGAAAAATATTTTTTGGATGCCAGGACAGTATAAAGAGCACATGCCAGATGCCCAGCAGATAGAACAAAATGATCTTTTTTAAAATCAAATATATTTGAGTGATAAAGAGAAATTAAGATATCTAATGATGAAAGAGATCCACCTATATGACCACTACCCGAGCGATAAATCATGTCCAACAAATCAAGTCGAAGTTGGTGACTATTTTTTGATAACGGATGAAATTTGCTAAGCATTAACTAAGTATAACGCAATCTCCCTCTTTTCCCCCTCTTTGACAAGAGGGGGTAGGATATAATATCTATTATTAATGGAATATTTGTATAAAAAATATTATTTTGGGTTGAAAAAATTTATTTCTCAAAAAATTGACGATGAGGGAGTGGTGGAAGAAATGATTAATGATGTGATGTTGGCGGTGATGAATTCAGAAAAAAATTATCAGCATAAGTGTTGTCAATTTAGCTGGATTTGTAGTATCGCTAAACATAAAATAATTGATTATTACCGAAAGAAAAAAATTAAAACGATTTTGTTTTCAGTTAGCCCAGTTTTTGAAGAAATAGCTGATAAGGCCTTAACTCCAGAGAGAGATGTATTGAAAAATGAACTTAAAGATGAAATAAAAAAAACATTATCTGAAATAAAAGAGGGATACAAGAATTTGTTACGACTTAAATATATAGAAAATAAAAAAATAGCTGAAATAGCAAAAGAGACTAAATTAACTATTAAAGCGGTTGAATCTCGCCTAATAAGGGCAAAAAAACAATTTAGACAAGCTTGGGTTTATGATGAAAAAAAGAGTTAAAAATATTTTTAAATTGACGGTTTTAATTGCAGCTAGACAAATTTGGAAATTACTTTGTAATTTATATCACTTGATTACTGAGCCGTTTATAACACTGCGACTACTTATTAAAGAGAAAGATAAATCACAGATATTTTTGATATGTATGATTTTTTTGTTGCCAATAATTGCTTATCTACTTGGAAGGATTGCTTGGGATTATTATCGATATGGATTTGTAGTCGACAATGTGGGGGTCTTTTTTACATTAGCAATAGTAATTCAGACTACCCTTTTGCTATATTTAGGATATTGGGTGTTAAGAGTAATAAAAAAACTAATTGAAACTATCTAGTTTGGGTTAGATAAATTCTTGAATAAATAGATTTGAGGTTATGAAAAGTCATTTTGGCTTGTGTTCGGGTTTTGAAAAAACCGATTATCCCCAAACCAGATCCAGATAGAAGAGTCCTGGAAGCATTATAAGAAATGAGTGATTTGACAATTTTTTGAGTTTCGGGAAAATGTCTAAAAACAATAGTTTCAAAATCGTTGTGAAGATTATTTAATATTTTATCTTTATCCCCTACTTTGATAGCTTGTAATAGTTGATCGACCTTATAGAAATTTTTACTAACTAAAGAAAAATCGAGATGTTGAAACATCCAACCGGTAGATGGTTTTACTGAGTGGTTAGGATATATAATTACTAAATAAAATTTAGGTAATTTAAACATTACTTTGTGAGATATATGTCCGAATCCGGTTAATAAGCATAAGTTACTGGAAAAAAAATAAGGAACGTCCTGACCCAAATTAAAAGCAATTTCAAGAAGTTTTGTTTGAGTAATTTTTAAACACCAAAGTCTGACTAAATACTTTAAAGTGGCGGCAGCGTTGCTACTACCACCACCCAAACCAGCAGTAATTGGAATTTTTTTATGTAAAGTTATTTTGACACCAAGAGAAGGGTTCCGGGCAAATTCTTTTAATTTTAAGGCCGCTTGAAAAACTATGTTTTCTTTATTCTCGGGTAAAATATTTTTTGGGTAACAATTTAATTCAATGATATTTGGTTGATTGATAAACTCCAAACAATCATAAATATTAATTTGATTATTTATAAGAGTTAATGGGGTAAGTTGATCTCCTAATTTTTTGGGGTGAATATGAAGATTAAGATTTATTTTGGCAAATGATTTGATTTTCATTACTTTATTAATTACTTGTATTTTTAAGTCGTATATAGACAGTAAATCATTTATTTAAGAATGATTTTAAAATAATTGACGACTTAATAGTCACTATGATTAAATTTAAAAAATGGGAATATAAAACTCAAGAATATTTAGAATTTAAAGACATCACCGATGAAGTGGCAAATTTTATAGATGAAAGTAAAGTGAAAAATGGCCAAGTGTTAGTGTATTCAACTCATACAACTTTGGCTATTTGTATTAATGAAAAAGAAAAAGGAATATTTAAAGATTTTAAAAATTTGATGGGTAAATTAGTCCCTAGAGATGTCTATTATAATCACAATGATTTAACAAAAAGAACAGAAAATTTGGTTTGCCAATCGGGACCATCTGATTGTTTAAATGGGCATTCTCATTGCACCAGCCTTTTAATGAGAAATTCAGAAACAATACCAATTATTAATGGAAAAATGGTTTTTGGACCATGGCAAAGGATTTTTGCTATTGAATTGGATTGTGCCAGAAAAAGAGAAATTGTTGTCCAAGTTATTGGTGAGTAATTTCTTTTATTTTATTGATTACTTCTTCAAGAATAGATTCGGGAGTGCTAGCACCAGAACTGATAACGACGTTTTTTTGATTTAAAAACCATTCTGGTTGCAATTCAGAGGCGTTATCAACAATATAAGCAGTAGCCCCAACACTTTGAGCAACTGATTTTAAACTATTAGAATTGGCACTAGTGGGAGACCCGATAACAATGACAAATTTGTATTTTTTAGCCAAGTTTATAATGGCATTTTGACGATCAGTAGTAGCCTGACAAATGTGAGGCAAAATAGTGATTTGAGGATATTTTTTTTTGATAAATAAGAGAGCTTTTTGGGTTTCAATTGTTGAAAGAGTAGTTTGAGTTACGACTACAGTATTGTTAGGATTTTTTGAGATATAATCAAAAATTTTTTCTAAAGTGACAGGAGTAATTGAATCGGGAGACTCACCTACGACCCCCACAGTTTCATCGTGATCAATTTTATTGCATAAAAAAATGACTTTATTTTTTTGTCTTACTAGTTCTTTAACGGTTTGATGTGATTTTAAAACTAGAGGACAAGAAGCATCGACAATTTCGAGTCCCCTGTCCTTGGCTTGTCGATATACAGCAGGAGAAGCTCCATGAGCTCGGATAATTACAACAGAACTAGTTGGTATGTCGTCTAATGATTGGACTGTTTTAATTTTCAATTTTTCTTCTAACCAGTTCACAACATGCTGATTGTGGACCAACTCTCCTAAAAAAAATATTGGTTTTTTTGATTTTTTGGCAGAGCTGGTGGCAATATCAATGGCACGAGTAATTCCAAAACAAAATCCATGAGGCTCGGCAACTATCACATTAACCACGGTTGAGATAATCTTGTAAACGTGATTGGGGTATGTCGGGACAAGACCAATGCTCATCGCATCTAGCTTCGTATTTGACACCTTCACCTTTACCTTCGATTACGACAATTGGACTGTAATAGGAAGCCGGTTTCCCATCAATTAGTCGTTGGGTTCTTGTGGCGTCATCTCCACAAATATGAGACTCGTTGTTTTTGTAAGTACACCTAGCGTTTAATGTTACAACCCTGTCGGCAAGAGGCATTAGGGATTCCATGGCAGGAAAAGGTTCAAACCTAAAATCACGGTTTAAACCAGAAACAGCAACTTCAATTTGGTGGGAAATAAGATATTTAACAACATCTTTAATGTCTCTATCAAAAAATTGAACTTCGTCGATACCTACTAAGTCTGGTTTTGGAGTTTGTTTGTTTCTAAAAATATTATCAATAATAAAAAGAGAAGAACTGCTGTTATCACTCAATCTAGGTGTAGGAATTGCACACCAAGAGCCGCCATTGCGACAAGTAATTTTGTCTAGATCACCATTTCGATCATCTGTGGCTGGTTTAAAAACTGAAATTCGATATTTAAGAGCATCTTGGGCAACGTGTAAATGATTTATTAAACTGCCAGTTTTGCCGGAATTCATTGGCCCTGTAAAGACTGTTAGTTTTTCTAGTTGTCCTGCCATATAGCCTCATTGTAGCGTGAAAAAAACTGATTTGGAAGATGTCATTTATCTTTTTAAATTTATAAAGTTATAATTGGCTAATGATAGATAAAAAAATATTATTAGCACTTGAAACAATATTTAATAAAACTAAACCAGTATCTATTTTTTTACGGATCGAGGGCGCGAACAGATTTCAAAGAGGATAGTGATTATGAAATTGGAATAATATTTGATAAAAATAAAACTAGTCGAAGTGAACTTGTTAAGATGCATAATTTAAAAGATTTGGTGATTTACCCATTTTTACTAGATGAGATTAAAAATTATGATATAGATACTCCATTTCCCAAAGCAATCTATTTTAAAGAATTAATTGAAACTGGAAAAACAATTTTGGGTGAAAAAATATTAGAAAAGATGGTATCACCTAAAATTACAACTATTGATTTAATTGAGAGAACAGCCTTTGACATAGGAACAGCAATGTCAGGAATCAGGTCTTTTCGAAGCGAAGATTTGATTAGTACATCAATAAATTTTAAGTCAGCTTTGTTTGGAGCCAGAGTGTTAGAAATTTTAAAACTACACAAATTTCCCTATACTTATGATGAAATATATCAAGTGAGTCAAGAATTAGAATTGGAAAAAGAATATAGAGAATTATTAGCTAATGCAATAAAAATCCGTAATAAAGGTAAAATTGAAGAAAAATACTTGTATAAAAATATTAGTTTTTTAAACCAAGTGGTAATGAAAGAAGTAAAGAAAGATTATTCCAAAAATGGAGATAGAATAATTTTATGAAAATATATTTTGTAACTGGAAATAAAAACAAATTAAGAGAGGTTCAAATGATTTGGCCAGAAATTGAGGGATTGGAACTAGATTTGAAAGAAATTCAAGAAATAGATCCAAAAAAAATTTTGGAAGAAAAATTGAATGAAGCTAAGAAGTTTAAACCAAATACTAATTTGATGGTCGAAGATTTATCTCTAGAAATAGATGGAATGCAGGGATTACCAGGACCACTAATTAAATGGTTTATAAAATCAGTTGGGCGAGAAGGTGTTTATAAAATGGCAAAATTATTTGGAAACCAAGAAGCTGTTGCGAGGGTAACATTGGGCTTTGTAAATAAAAATGGAGAAAATAAATATTTTGAAGGAAAAATAAAAGGGAAGATTGTTGAGCCGATAGGTGAATCAGATTTTGGCTGGGATCCTATTTTTATACCAAATGGATTTGATAAGACTTTTGCTCAGATGGGGATTGAAGAAAAAAATAAAATCTCTCATCGAAAAATAGCGCTGGAAAAATTGAAAAAATATTTGGAAAAGGAAAAAATTTGAGACGCGGATGGGAGTTGAACCCATCTGAACAGTTTTGCAGACTGCTGTC
>CAYSTF010000017.1:0-10358 GCA_964434125.1 uncultured Gammaproteobacteria bacterium | reverse complement strand
AAGAAAAATATGTTCCTTGGATAACCGAAACTTCAGGTGGTGTCGACCGAAGTTTCTTCTTTATGTTACTCGATGCCTATCAAGAAGAAGTCACAAAATCAGGAGAAACACGAGTCTTTTTAAAAATTAACCCCAAAATTGCTGCTTACAAAATGGCCATTATTCCATTAGCAGCCAATAAACCAGAATTAATCAACAAAGCCGAATCTATTTTCCAACAGCTTAGTTCAAAATATTCTGTTGATTGGGACGATAGTAGCAATATTGGTAAAAAATATCGTCGTCAAGACGAAATTGGTACACCATGGTGCTTAGTTGTCGACTTTCAAACACTTGAGGATAATACAGTTTCTATTAGAGATCGAGATACCATGGAACAAATTCGCCTAAAAAGTGATGAAATTGACAGTTGGTTACAAATACAGTTAAATAAATAATATGATAAAAAACAAATTTAAATTTTTTATTTACTTCCCAATAATAGTTTTGTCTTCTTTTTTTCTTAGCGCTTGTGGTAAAAAAGTAGAGACGAAGAAAGACACCCCCGAACCAATCTCTCAAGAATTAGAACTATCAGACAAAGACAAACCAATAATTTCGCTAATTCCAAGGCAAGATGGTCACGAATTAAAATTAATTATTGATAACATCCCTCAATCAATTTCTGAAATAGAATACGAACTAATATATTCTGCTGTCGATGAAGGATTAGAAATGGAAAAAGGAGTTGGCGATACTATCAAGGTTACCTCCAAAAACATTCAAAGGGATCTTTTATTAGGGACTTCAAGTTGTACTAATGGTTGTAAGTATAAATACGACCAAGGGATAGTTGGCGGTACCCTGTCACTAACATTATTAACTGCTAACAATCAAAGCTTAAGATACGAAACACCTTTTGTACTAAAGACATCATCTGATATCAAGAAAGACGGCGGATTATCTTTAAGTTTAGAAAAACTACAAATAAAAGGATCAGTAAATTCTAAAAGTGATTATTTTATTTTGATAAAAAACATCCCCAACTATTACTCGGTATTTTCTAGTGGTAGCGGTAAAGGCAGCATAACCAGTATTACTCCGGAAAATGTCACTAAAGATGACAAATCCACTCTAACCGGAGATTACTTAATAAAGTAATGAATTATCATTGTCCAGTCCTACTTAAAGAAACTATCAACTCCCTTGCGGTATCTCCTGGAAATATTTATATTGATGCCACTCTCGGTCATGGAGGACATACGATTGAAATTTTAAAACAAAACGCCACCGTCTACGGTTTTGATCAAGACCCTAATAACTTAAAAATTGCCGTCCAAAGAATTAAATCAGAAAATCTTGACAAAAATTTTTATCCTGTAAATAGCAATTTTACTAACATAAAATCTTTTTTGGCCAAACAAAAAATAAACAAAGTTGATGGTTTAATTGCCGATTTGGGGCTTAGTCAAAATCAACAAACAGGACAAAATATGGGGTTTTCTTTTAATGATTCATCTTCTTTAGATATGCGTTTAAATCCACACAAACAAACGCTTACAGCTGAAGAAATAATCAATACTTTTTCCTTTGATCAACTATATGAAATTTTTACTAAAATAGGACAAGAACTTCAGAGCAAACCAATTATTTTGCAAATTATCAAAGAACGTCAGAAAACTGGTCTAAAATTAGCGCAAATTATTCGTGATTATTATAAAAACAAACATCTCCATTCTAAAATTGATCCCAGTACTAAAATTTTCTTAAGTTTAAGAATTGTTGTTAACAATGAATATTCAAATTTAGAAAAATTACTTAATCAAAGCCTTAAGTTTATCAAATCCGACGGTAACGCTTGTTTTATCACTTTTCATTCAGGAGAAGACCGTATAGTTAAACAATTTATTTTAAAAAATAAAGATAAATTATTCTCTCAAAAAGCCATAAAACCATCCTTTATTGAAACAAAAAACAACCCTTTATCAAGATCCGCCATACTAAGAAGCTACAAAATCAGATAGAATAATATAATGTCCAAAACTTTACTAGTACTTACTTTTACAAGTATTATTGCCCAAATAATCTTTTCTTTTTATTACTCTAGTAATATTGTCAACCAAAATAATCAGCTTGACGAATACAAACTCAAATACCAACAATTAACTATCGAAATCGCCGAAACTAAAAAACAATTAGTCGACCTAACATCAATTCAAAAATACCAGCAAGCAACGCCTTCAGGCAATCTATTTATCAACACCAAATCCATAAATATATCGAGTTTTTAAAATGAAACAAAGATACAAAATAATTTTAATTTCTTTTATTAGTTGTTTTTTAGCTTTAATAAGTAGATTTTTTTACTGGCAAGTTATTAAAAGTCCTCAACTTAAAACCCAAGCCTTAAGCCAAATTTACAAACTCGAAAAAGAAATTCCTGCTCGGGGTGATATTTATTCATCAGATAATTTTCCCTTAGTTATCAACGACTATGGTTACCAGATATCTATATATAAACCAAACCTTACTCAAGATTTTGACTTAGTTCTAAAAGAAATTGATTCTATTCATCCAAACTTTATAAAAGACAATGAAACTCTTTTAAACAATTTTAAAAATAATCAACAACTTAAATGGATAGACCTAAACACAATCTTCACCCATCAAGAAAAAGATCTGTTAAAAAAAATTAATGGTCTTAGTATTAATCTTATTGAAAATCGCTATTACCCAGAAAACAGCTTAGCCAAAAATATCCTTGGTTTTGTCGCTCATAACTCGCAAGGACATAATGTTGGTTATGGCGGAATCGAAGCCTATTATAATAAACAGCTCCAGGGAAAAACTGGATTTATTTGGTCACCCCAAGATGCTACTGGTAAAACAATTTTAACCAAAAAAAGTTGGAACTCTAATTCGGCTAATGGCCTAAATATTTACTCTTCAATCGACAGAGTAATCCAATCTCAAGCAGAAAAAACTCTTCAACAAGGTGTTCAAAAGTACCAAGCCGACTCGGGGATGATAACAATTATGGAAAGTAAAACTGGCAGAATATTAGCCATGACCAACTTTTCGGCTACAACATCAGCAACTATTGACCCATCTCGTAACCCCAATATTGCTAACCTTTTTGAACCAGGATCGATTTTTAAACCCTTAGTCGTCACTATGGCTTTAGACAAAAAATCAATTGATCAGGATTATGTTTGTACTCAATGTGGTCAACCTCGTTCAATTGGTTCATTTACTATTAACAACTGGGACAACACTACCCACCCTAACTCTACTTTGAAAGATATAATAAAAAATTCAGACAATATCGGTATGAGCTATATTATTTCCCAACTAGGTCTTAAAAATTTTCTTGATTATCACCAAAAATTAGGATTAAACAAAAAAACTGGGATAGATCTACAAGGAGAATCCAAGCCTACAATAAAAACTAATTGGCCAGAAATTGACCTAGCCACTGCCTCTTTTGGACAAGGAATTGTGGTTACTCAAATTAACATGCTTCAAGCTTTTAATACTATTGCCAATAATGGAGTATTAGTGCCTCCAAAAGTTGTTGACTACTTTAAAAACGACTTAGATCAGGTGACCTATCCCAAATCTCCACCGACCGTGGAAGTATTTTCACCAGACTCAATAAAACAAATTAAATCAATCTTAAAATATGCCGTCGAAAACAGCGTTGTTGCTTCAATTAAACCTAAAAATATCGAAATATGTGGTAAAAGTGGAACTGCTCAAGTAGCTATAAAGGGAAATTATACTGACTCGTCAACAATAGGGTCATATATAGGATTTTCTCCTTGCGACAATCCTAAATACACTATGATAGTAACCATTAATAATCCCAAATCATCTACTTGGGGATCTAGTACAGCTGCTCCAATTTGGTTTGAATTGGCTTCCAAAATTAACTTTTTGTTATAATTACCTCATTAAATGATACAAAAAATAAAGAACTATCTCTTTCATCTCCCAAAAAGTATTTTTTATAATTATTACTATAAATTTCCATCAAAAAAACTTAAACTAATTGGGATTACTGGTACCGACGGCAAAACCACTACCGCTATCTTGGTATATGAAACTTTAAAAAAAGCCGGAATCAACGCTGGAGTGATTACAACGATTGGTGCAAAATATGGCAACAAAGAAATTGATACGGGACTTCACATGACCAGTCCCGACTCGTCATTAATTCAAAAAATTTTTAAACAAATGGCAGACGATGGGGTAACCCATGTCGTTTGTGAAGTAACTGCTCACGCTCTTGACCAATATCGATTTTACGGTTGTCAGTTTGAAGTATCCGCAATTACCAATTTTTCCCACGAACATCTAGATTATTTTCTCACCATGGAAAACTACTTAGCCGTCAAATCAAAAATATTTGACCAGTCTCTTTTTGCTGTCGTCAATCGCGACGATAATAGTTTTGAATTCTTAAAAAATAATTTAAAAACAAAATTTTTTACATATGGAATAAATAAGAAATCTGACTATCAAGCCACTAATATTAAGATAAACAAATCAATATTGAAATTTTCCGTTAATCAACTTAATTTTGTTACTGATTGCAATTATCAATATCAAATTTACAATATTTTAGCTGCTCTTTGCATTATAAATTACTTAAAAATTGACCCCCAAGTATTAATTGAAACCGTTAAGCTTTTCCCGGAGACAAAAGGTCGCCGAGAAGAAGTTAAAAATGAGTTTGGTTTTAAAAGTATCGTCGATTTTGCTCACACTCCTAATGCCCTAAACGAAACACTATCATCCCTTAAACTCAACACCAAAGGTAAACTAATTGTAATTTTTGGAGCTACTGGAGGCAGGGACAAAACTAAACGTCCCGAAATGGGTAAAGTGGTTTCGACTCTCGCCAACATCGGAATTATCACCGCCGACGATACTCGAGATGAAAAAATTGAAGATATTAATCAACAAATAATTTCTGGAATCGATAAAAATTATTTATTGATTGATCATACCCAGCAATTAGGCCAAATAAAAAACTTAGTTAAAAAGACCAAAAAATTCATATATTTTAATATTCCCAACCGACAAGATGCTTTTAATTTAGCTGTCAAGCTTGCTCAAAGCAACGATACAATAATTGCTTGTGGTAAGGGCCATGAAAACACAATCCTTCATGGAAAAATAGAATATCCCTGGTCAGAAACAGAAGCATTTAGGGCTGCCTTTAGAAATCGTAATCCTCAAAATTATGGCTAGATACAACATAAAAAACAATAAAGGTATTGAAGAAAATTATTCACTTGGATTTTTGCCTCAAAGGAATAACAAAAACTATTGGTATTTTGATACCAGCAGTCGAGCTAATCTAGAAAACTTCAAAATTTCTTCAGAAAATCGTCGTATCGTCAATAAAACTCAAGAATTTTCTTACACCGTTGAACCTTTAACCACATTTGATTATGGCCTAGATATTCAAAAAAATATTCATCAGTGGATAAATCAATTAGGCTGGGAATTCCCTATAAGTTCGGTAAAAAAAATTTTTAGCAATCATATTTTCAATTACGTTTACACCTGGAAAGATCAAAATGGTCAGATAATTGCATATAGTATCTGCTATTTTTCCCAAAATATTAGTCATATTGCTTATGTTTTTTACAACCCAACAGTAAACCACAAAGATCTGCCAATCAGGCTTGTCTTGCAAACTATTATCGACAGTTATGAAAAAAAATTACAATTTTGTTATTTAGGTCGGTTCTCTGTAGAAACTGGTTACTATAAGCGAAATATGCCCGGTTTTGAATATTTCAAAGATAATAATTGGGTTAAATATGACAAATAATTTTGCTACTTACTACTTACTAACAGCTATTTACTAAAACATGCATATCCACATCCTCGGTATTGCCGGCACAATGACAGCCCCACTAGCTGTTAAGCTCAAACAATTGGGCCACCAAGTTTCTGGATCTGATCAAGAAAAAATTTATCCACCGATTAGCACAATTCTTAAAAAAGCAAAAATTAAAATAAATTTTTTTGAAATAACATCAGATATAGATCTTTGCGTTGTTGGTTCGTCTTACAATTCATTTGAAACCACCAAAAAAGAATTTTTACAAATAAAAAAACTAAAAATACCCTACGTTTCGGCCACCGAATATATAGCCAAAAATTTAGTCCAAAAAGAATCTATTGTTGTAGCTGGAAGCTATGGCAAAACCACTATCACTAGTTTACTTAGTTGGATTTTTGTAAAAGCTAAAAAAAATCCTAGTTACATGTTTGGTGGTGAACCAAAAAATAAATATCCAGCCATTTCTTTTTCGTCATCAGATACCTCAATCCTAGAAGGAGATGAGTCTATCCATGGATTAGACAAGCAAGCTAAATTTTTAAGTTATTCTCCAAAATATGTACTACTTACAAGTGCCGATTGGGAACACAAAGATTGTTATTCTTCAGAATCAAAAAATCAAAATGCTTTTAAAAAATTGATTAATCTATTACCTACAAACGGGTTTCTTATTGTCAACGGCAAAAGTCTTTCTGCTAAAAAAGTAGCACAGTTTTCAAAATCCCCAGTGGTTACGTACAATACACCCCAATCAGACTATTTTATCGATAGAATAAAAATTAAAGAGCACCTAACAACTTTAGTAATCAACACACCGAATGGTCTAATAAAAATAGACACTCAACTCATAGGTCAGTTTAATTTTGAAAACATACTTGCCGCTGTAGCCCTGTGCGATTTCTTAAAAATAAAAAAAACTATAATTCAAAACTCTATTTTTACCTATAAGGGTGTAAAAAGACGACTAGAATTAGTTGCTAATCATAAAAATATCTTATTTTTTGATGACTTTGCTCAATCAACCTCTCGAATCAAATCAACCCTGTTAGCCCTAAAAAATCACTATCCAAATAGAAAAATTAAAGTTTTGTATTTTGCCCACGCTAGTTTTAACCAATATAAATGTAGTCTTATAGGATTAGACGAGGCGTTTAAACCAGCTGAAGAAGTGATCCTTGGTCCGCTTAAGTATAATCTAAAAATTAACAAAAAAAACCGAACTACGGCTAATGATTTTAAGTCTTTGTTAGGTTCAAAATTGAATTATCTTCCCCTCAAGAGACAAATTATCGAGTATTATAGAAATAATCTTATGTCAAATGATATATTTATATACATGAGTTCTGGTGGTTATGATAACAATCGAATTTTTAAATTAATAATTAACAGTTTTAAAAAATAATTTTTAACTAATTTACTAAACTATGTCTCGCTACATCATTACTGGTGGCAAACAACTAAATGGAGAAGTTTCAATTCGTGGAGCTAAAAATGCTAGTTTTAAACAAGTTATTGCTTCCTTACTTTGTGATCAAACCATACAGCTTACAAATGTTCCAAATATTTCTGACATAAAAATTACCGAAAGTATAGCCAAAAGTTTAGGCAGCAATATAGAATACTGCGGAGAACATTGTATTGAAATTACCACTCCAAAAATCACCAATTCCATTGTTCCAGTCGGTACCGGCGAAAAATCTCGAGCTTCCTTCATGTTTGCCGCACCGCTTTTAGTCAGAACCGGGAAAGCTATTGTCCCTATGCCTGGTGGAGACAAATTAGGAGCCAGACCCCTCGATCGCCTCTTTGATTGTTTCAAAACCATGGGAATCAACACTACTCTAACTGATACTGAGATAATTTTCGAAACCGACAAAATTAAAAATACTCACTATTTTTTCAATAAACCAGCTCACACTGTTACCGAAACGGTAATTATGGCCTCTGTCTTGACTCCAGGTGAAACTATTTTTGAAAATGCCTCACAAGAACCAGAAATTGATGATCTAATCTCGATGCTTAATGCCATGGGTGCTCAAATAGTTCGTGATATTATTGATCCCAAAAAAATAATTGTAAACGGAGTAAACCAACTTCACAGTGCTAAACACCAAATAATTTGCGACCGAAACGAAATCGTTACTTTTGCTTGTGCCGCCTTAGCTACAAAGGGGTCGATAAACATTTTAAGAATAGAACCACAAACCATTCAAACCTTTATCAATGTCATTGAAAAAATGGGTGCCAAGATTATTCCAGGTAAAGACGAAATTACAATCTCATGGGTAAAAAATTTAAAAAATATTGATATCGAAACTGAACCTGAACCAGGATTTATGACTGATTGGCAAGCTATCTTTTCAGTATTATTAACCCAAACTGTTGGCTGCAGCACTATTATCGAAAAAGTGTACCCTTCAAGATTCCAACACATCGAAAACTTAAAAAAGATGGGGGTTAAGGCTACCTACTTTAACCCAATTGTTGATAACCCTAAAACCTATTATCAATTTAACCCAGAAAGTGATCGAAAAGAATTTTTTCATGGAGTAAAAATATATGGACCAACAAAATTAAAGCCCTCAAATTTTGTTATCAATGATCTTCGAGCCGGTGCTTCCATAACTTTAGCTGCTCTCACGGCTGAGGGTGAGTCAATTATTGATGGGGTCGAATATATCGAACGTGGTTATGAAAAATTAGCCGAACGGCTCCGTTCTCTTGGAGCAAATATTGATTATATAAAAACATAAACTATGATCCACCTATATTTAGGATTTTTACTATTTGCATTTTTGATTACTAGTATTTTGGTGGTTCCCTTTATCGACTTGCTCTATAAATTAAAATTTCAGCGCCAAAAACAAATTACTACTGATTTCCAAAATAAAAAAACTCCAATTTTTGATAAATTTCATAATATCAAAACAGGAACCCCTGTCGGCGGGGGACTGTTGGTAATTATTTCAGTCTGTATCCTTTTTGTCATTCTTTTCCCAATTTTAAAATTTAGTACCATATTTATCTCTTCGAATTATCAAATAAACAACGAACTTTTTATTTTATTTTTTACCTTTATTAGTTTTGGTGCACTTGGATTATATGATGATGTTTATAAATTTTTTGGATTTAAACGTACTGGTTTTTTTGGTCTTAGAATGTCTCATAAATTTTTACTTCAAATATTTTTGGCAACCATTATTTCACTTTTAATCTATATTAAATTAGGAATAGATTTTATTTATATTCCTTTTCTAGGGGCAATTCATTTGGGTTTGTTTTTTATTCCCATCGCCGTTATTTTGATTTCTGGGTTTGCTAATTTTTTTAATATTACCGACGGTCTAGACGGGTTATCTGGCGGCCTTTTAATGATTGCTTTGTTTTCTTTTTGGTTTTTATCAAACAGTTCATTAGACACTCCAATTTCCATTTTTTTAGCTCTTTGGATAGGCTCTCTCATCGCTTTTCTTTATTTTAATGTTTATCCAGCCAGGATTTGGCTCGGAGATGTTGGTGCCTTATCTTTTGGGGCCACATTTGCAGTAATTGCTCTTCTATTGGGCAAAGTAGTTCCTCTGATGATTGTCGGAGCCCCTTTTATCATCGAAGGCCTTAGTAGCGCTATTCAAATCATTAGTAAAAAATATTTTCATAAAAAAGTTTTTCCAGCAGCTCCAATCCACTTGACACTCCAAAGTATTGGCTGGGAAGAGCCAAAGATTGTTACTCGAGCATGGTTAGCTGGAATTATTTTAGCTATTTTTGGATTATGGTTAGGGCTAAACTAAACATTTTAAAAGAAGAAATTAATCATTATTTGGGGATACCTTACATGATTAATGTTTTGCGTGATCATAAAGTAATCAATGAAATGTTTATGGGAGCAAAAGGCAACTGGCACCAAATTAAATCAGAAACTAATAAAATTGCCAAACTTAAAAATGTAAAATTAGAAAATTTTTCTCGACAGCAATTATATAATTTCCAAAAAAAACATCATCTTGGAATAGACTGTTCTGGTTTGGCAACCAATTTGTTAATTTTTTATGGAAATCTAATTAACAAAAAAATTAATATAAATATTCGTCATACTTCTGCTGATATTTTGACATCAAACCCTTTATCAAAAAAAATCGAAAATTATTCAGACATTCAAACAGGGGATTTAGTCAGACAAAAAAATGGACACCATGTACTTTTTATTATTGAAAAAATCGACAACACTATCTATTACGTAGAAAGTTCTCGTAAAAATAGAAAAGTATCTCTCGGGCAATTTGATTTAACTGACAAGTCTTTTGAAAATCAAGGTATTTATCGACTATTTTTCTTCAATTAATTCTTTGTATTTTATTGGGTTTATTGATAATATTTCAATCTCTGTACCACATTCACTACATTCTAAAATATCACCAAGCGCCATTCCCTCTAAGGGTTTAATTTCGCTTTTACAATCAGGACATATAATTTTGTTTGTTTCTGTCATATTTAGTCTAAAAAATATATAATCAAACTA
>CAYSTF010000016.1:0-10658 GCA_964434125.1 uncultured Gammaproteobacteria bacterium | reverse complement strand
ACATTTTTATTAAAGTTAAAATTACCTAATTTAAACTTTAATTCTGGTCGATAAAACGTATGTTCCCAATTAATTTTTCCTAGGTTAATTTTTATAGGTAATTTTTGGGGAAAATTAATGATAAATGAAATAAATGTTATAGTAACAATCATCCAGAAATTACGAACAGTTTTTTTCCTTTGATTCATAGCTATTTTTGTCCGTTAATTAGAGATAATTGTCGTGGATGACCAGAAAAAAGATAAGTAATACAGACTTTAGTACGATTGACTTTTATAGACACTGGATCACCTTCTTTGATATTAAAATCTTTTATCGATTGAGAAGGAATTGTTAAAGCTAAGCTGTTACCGGTTTTAATAACTTTTCTAATTTTGGCCATTAATTTATAGACTACTAATTTCTGATTGGTTCCCTATTATAACAACTGGACTACTTAAGAAAAAGTCGACAATAAATTGATCTCTTTTTTGTCGACGTAGTCTAAACTCGCCCTTACCCATTACCATATAATTAATTTCATGCCCACGTGTTTCTTCTTCTTGTTTTATAAAAGAATCAATTTCACGCAGTGACACGTCACCAACAATAACTAAGTCGATATCATCTGGGGTCCTTTTGTCTCCTGTTATAAACTTGTTATTATAAAAGACAAGCTTAATAGTTCCCAAGGTTTCATTTTTATTTTGTAGTTTTAAACCCAAACCAGAACTTTGGTTGGCAATAGTAAGAAGATCGTAAAATAGGGGTGATTGCTTATCCGCCCAATAGTACAAACGATTTCCACGCCATTCAGAACAAATTACCCCAGATTTCTGAAGATTAGCCAATTCTCGTCGAACTGAGTTAATCTCTTCGTCTGTCAGTCGAACCAATTCACGAACATAGAAAATCTGTAAAGAATTATAAAATAAAATGTTAATTAGTTTTAATCTAGTTTGAGATACGAAAAGATGTTTTAAACTAGTCTGAATTTTCATAGTTTAATTATAAGTTACACTATTTCCTATAGGAATAATTGCAACCCAAACATTTCCGGGGACTAAATTTATTTCTTTACCAGTTTTTTTATCTTTAAATATTGTCCGAGAAACTCGATTAGCTTTTGCCCAAGTAATATCGGTTTTAGTACCATTTTGAACTAATACACCCGAACCATTGCCGATAACAGCGTATAAATTATGTAGGTGTTCATCAACTGAACGAGATTCTTTCACGAATTGAATAATAATATTTTTGGTAGTAATTACTTTTTGGGTATTAAAATCGATATGTTCAACTCCACCATTAAATCTTTTATAAACATTACTAGAATTATCGTATTTCCAGGTTACATTATAACCTTTTGTGCTTGGCCAAAAGTCAAATGATACATTAGTAGCATCAAGAGTTGTGCTTGTTTTATCATCTTGTTTAAACAACCACGGACGATAGTTTTTGTCCCAAGAAACTTTTTTGGCTTCTGTTATATTAGTTAAACCCCTAGTTTGAGCGATGTTCCAAAGTTCACTTGAGGAGCAATACATAGTGTGCTCAGTGGCTTTTGGTGTGCCAGTACGGTCCGGTTCCCTCCGACATGCTTTGTAAGAAAGAGAAAACTGACTTAAATCACCCCAGGTTCCTTTACTGGTCCAACCATAAGCAGAAATTTGCTCTAAGGCCTGTGCTTTTGTGGCGGTAGTACAAGGACCGCCATCAGTTGCAGCGCTACAATTAGCACCACCAACATGATTGTATAGTGGATAATCTGAATATTCTGAAGCAAGGTCGAGGAAATACGTACGAGCAGAGCGAACTGGACCAACATCATACTTATTGGCTTTTGAACCAGCTACTTGACCACAATAAAATACACCCATAAATCTGGTTATTCCACCTTCAGCGACAGCTTCATAAACTATATCTGCGGTTTGTAAACCTGATTGCGGTCGAGAATCATTGTGATTTTCAATCATAACCGTCAGCGGACGACGGGCAGACCAGATAGTTTTTTCTTCTTTTGTATAAAGTTTTCCATTAAGAGGACATACTTCGGTTTTTGATCCAGGAAAAATTTCGATCTCCTTAGGTTCAGTGGTAGGCTGAGGTGCTTGATTGGATTCGTTTTTGGTAAAAACCAAAAATGAATTATTGCTTGCAGGGAGCAAATAATCAAAAAGATAATACGAAATACCAGTAATTACTAAAAAAATACCAACGTAACTAATTATTTTTATTGTTCTAGGATTCATTTAACGATTAACCTTTAATAGTATTAACTATAGCTAATTTTTCCTCTTTTGACAAAGTGTTGTTTTCTGCTTGACCATTTTTAATTGGCTTAGCATAAATTCTGGTTAAATCACGATTGTGCAAAGATGTAAGTATAACACCAGAATCGGTTTGATCTAATATAGTTAAAATAAAACTTTGATTACCACCAATATTTTCAAATGGATTGAAACGAGTGATGTTAATTTTACACTTAGAATCTAGGCTAGTTGGCTTGATATTTTGGCTTTGCTTATTTTTTTGGTACAAAGCCCGAGAAATTAAAAACAACCAAGCTGAATTAATAAAAACCAATAAATATATTATGATTGACATGTTTGTATAATTGTAACAAAAATTCTGTGCTATACTGGCTTTAGAAAATGATTCAAGAAGAAAATACTAAATATTTGAAAAAGGATTTGGTTAAGAGCTTGATTTTAAGTGTGGTTTCAATTATGGTGATAGTTGCTATCTATTTATTCGTTAATTTTAAGGGGGTGAAGTTTTAAAATGCCAACTATTAAATTTTATAACGTAAAATCACGAAAATCGATTGAAGTAGATGTAAGTAAAGTAGAAAAAGTAATGCTTAAAAATGGTAGACCAGCAGCTCAAACTATAGATCCTGAAACTGGAACTAAAATGTTCAAAATTTTATCAGCAGCTGATGCCGCTTTACTTAAATAAATACGATAAAATATAAATTGACCTCTAAAGAAATTGAAGTGTCAAGTCCGATTTGTCGGACAGGAAAGTCTGGACCACTAAAAACACAGGATCTAAAAAAGTAGGAGTTCAAGTGATTGAACGGCAATGCTACAGAGACGAGTAACCCCGCAGCTGCGGGGTGAGATGAAACGAGCATCCTCCTGGTGGAAATCTTAAGATGGAGCGTTAATATCTAGTTTTTGAGAGCTCCAGGTAAAGAGAATCCAGCTTAACAGTTTCTTTGGAGGTTTTTTGTGTGTAAAAAATATTGATATACTGAATTTATGGATAAACTGAATATAAAAGAAAATTCATCAGTGGCTAAAATTATAAAAGTTAATGGTTTGACGGTTAATGAGATTGCCTATAATCCGGCAGTAATAATTGATGAAATTGATGGTAAGGCAAAAACAATTTTGGCTCTGAGAGTTGAAGATAAAAACAGTTTTTGGTTAGGTGATACATATAACCCCCATATAAGATTTTTTAAATTTGATAATCATGTTTTAAACCCAATAGACAAAGCACCAATATTTGAAATGCACGAAGATGCCTTTGCGACTTGGTATATGGATGGAAATAAAAAAAGAATTTTATTTGGAGCGGTGTTTGTTGACAGAAATAATAGGTATAAGCCACAAGTAACAACTAGATTTTATACTGCTGATAATGTTTTTAGTCTTAAACCAAATCAAGAACCAATAGCAATAATTCACGACATGAAAGATATTCGTCTAGTACAAAATTTAAAGGATGGTAAGTTTTTTGTGTTAACAAGACCAATTAAAGGTGAGAAAGTTGGAGAAGGAAGAATTGGTTTTATAACAATAAATAATTTAAGAGATTTAACTGATGAAAATGTAAATCACGCGAAATTGTTACCAATTACAGGAATAGGTATTGATGAAAAAATTGGTTCAAACGAAGTCCACCTGGTTAGTATAAACAATAATTCTCGACTTTTAGTCTATGGTCATATAGCAAGATGTGACGGTCCTGATTGGGAAAAAGACACTCTTCATTATCAAGCTATGAGATTTATTTTTGATCCAAATAATCCTTTTAAACAATTAATTGTTCCAGAAATTTTTTTGTCAACTAATATGGTTGGGGGACATGGAATGGGGAAATATCCGAGAACCACAGATGTGGTGTTTACTGGTGGTAAGGGATTACGATTTAATGAAAAAATAAGACCTGGTTTGATTTTTTATGGAATTGGAGATAATAGTGTAGCCGCTGGACAAGAACCTACTTTTTCTCAACTAAAACTTTAAATATTGTCTGTAGGGTAAGAAATAAAGGCAGCGCTAAGATAGCTCCAATGACACCACCGAGTTTGGCGCCGGAAGCAATTAGTAAAATTGTCACTAAAGGATTAAACCCTACGGTTTGTTTCATGATACGAGGAACAATGATGTTGTTTTCAAGTTGTTGGATAATAGTGCCGACGGCGACTGATAAAACTCCAGTAAGAGGTGAAATAGTAAAACCCACTAGGGCTGCTAATGCTGTTGCTACTGTCGGCCCGATTGATGGAACGGCCTCAAGAAGCCCGGCAAAAATTGCCAACGGAACGGCGTATCTAAGTCCTAATATCGTATAGCCAATATAAGAAAGAATCCCAATTATGGTCATTAAAAATAGTTCGGCGTTGACCCAACTACCGAGTCTCGTCTCTAATTTTTCAATAATGACAACAAATTTTTCTTTACCAGATTCACCAAAAATATCGAGACTATATTTTGAAAAATTCTTTTTTTCGAGTAAAAGATAGAAAGTTAAAAATAAAATTACAAAACCTGAGACGACGTTTGATACAATTGAAATTGCAATTTTAGCAATACCTCCTGGAATATTTTCTAATATTTTAAATTGTGATGATAAATCAATGGCATCAGAACCAAAAATTTTAATATTTTTTAATGCTTGAGGAAGGGTTTGAATTAGACCCGTAGTCTGTTCGGTTAAAATTGGGACAATCCCGGCGACAACAAAAGAAATAACACTTAAAATAATTATATATAAAATCAATATTCCTAAAGGTCGAGGAATTTTGTATTTTTCAAGTCGAGTTATGGCTGGATTTAAGGCTTCCATAAAAACAAAACTGATAAACAACAAAACAATTAGGGTGCGGATCTGCCACAAAACAACGAGTCCTAATAAAAACAATACGGTAAAAACTATGTTTTTGTAGGAAATTTCTATTTTCTTATTGTTCATACTTTATTGTACCATTTATCCACCTTCTTAAAGATGTTTTCTTGATATTTATTTTTGGTAATATCAAAGAAAATTGCGTTCGATTTTGTTTTAAACCAACAAGTTTGACGCCGAGCATCGCTATGTTCAGCATATGACCAGGATTTAAGACATGAGGACAAATCCCTGTCGGCATTCGCCGTTTCTCCCTTTGACAAGGGATATTTTTTAATATTGTCAAAATAAGGCTTTAAACATTGATAGGCAGCAATCTGCATCCCTGGATCTGACCATTTGTACTCTTTTAATAGTTTTTTTATTTCGTTTAAAAATCCAAGTTTCATTCGTTTGTTAACACGAGTATCGATACGTTTGTAAATATAATCGAGAGGAGCGGTGAGAGAAATATGTAATATGCCAAAACCCTTCCCCAACTCTTCCCTTGACAGGGCGGGGAGTCTATTTTTAGATAATTTAATCTCAATTTTTCTGGTTAGGCGATAATGATTGTTAATGTCGGAATGATTTAATTTGACAAAACTTTCTTTGTCTAAAAATTTATAGATTTTTTGTAAGGTATTAAGAGATAGATATTTAAAAATAAAACGTAATAATTTATTGGGTTTGATGGAAAAAGTATTATAGTTTGGGTTAATTAATGAATCAATATAAAAACCGCTGCAACCAACCAAAATTGGTAGTTTATTTCGTAATTGAATTTCTTTTATAATTTTTAGACCAGTTTTTTGAAAATCAGCAACTGAAAACTTTTTATCTGGAGTGACGATATCAATTAGATGAATTGAAATGTCGCTGGGTTGATCTTTCCCGGTACCAATATCCATGCCTTTATAAATTTGACAGGAATCGCCCGAGACTAATTCACCATTGTATTTTTTGGCCAACATGACGGCTAAATCAGTTTTACCTGTGGCTGTCGGTCCAGAAATTATTAAAAGTTTATTAAACATTAAATCGAAATTCGACGATATCGTCGGGGTGCATAATATAATCTTTGCCTTCATGACGAAGAAGACCTAATTCTTTTGCTCCAAGCCAACCATTATGTTTCACAAAATCCTGATAGGAAACAATTTCGGCCATGATAAAACCCCTCTCAAAATCAGTATGGATAGCCCCGGCGGCTTGTGGTGCGGTTGAACCTTTTTTAATTGTCCACGCTCTGGCCTCTTTTACGCCTGCAGTGTAATAAGATTGAAGACCAAGAGTCTCATAGGCTTTTTGAATAACTCGTTCAAGCCCGGACTGTTGAACACCTAATTCTTTAAGATAAGAAAAGCGTTCTTCTGAAGATAATTCAGATAACTCGAATTCAATTTTGGCACAGACAGGGATAACAGATTCCCAATTTTTAATTTCTAATTTCCAGTTTTCAATATTTTTATAAGTATCTTCATCGACATTGGCAACAATAAAATATGGTTTTGTGGTTAATAAAAAAAATTCTTTTAATAAATCTTTTTCTTCGTCGTCATATTGAAGATTAACAGCCAAAACTCCTTTTTCTAATTCACTTTTTAGCCTTTGAGCTAATAAAAATTTTTTACTAGTTTTTTCTTTGGGATTGTTTTGATTTGTTGAGATAAACTTGTCAATTGTTTCTAAATCTTTGATTATTAATTCAGCACAAATAACCTCAAAATCATTTTGAGGGTCAACAGAACCTTCTTTAATAATATTAGAATCAGAAAAAGCCCTTATTACATGACAGATAGCATCACAATCACGGATATTGGTTAAAAATTTATTACCCAAACCCTCTCCTTGTGAGGCTCCTTTTACCAATCCAGCAATGTCCACAAACTCAACAGCAGCGGGAACAATTTTTTCTGTTTTAACAATATTTGCCAAAACAGGCAATTTTTCATCTGGAACTTCGACCACACCAACATTAGGGTCGATGGTACAAAAAGGATAATTACTGGCGTCAGCAACTTGCTTGCCCAATAAAGCATTAAAAAGTGTCGATTTACCAACATTGGGTAACCCAACAATTCCGATTGATAATTTCATGAGTCTATTTTACCAAAATTTGGTCTTATTATTGGTAATAAAATCAAAGACATTGTCGGGGACTAGTTTCTGCCATTCACAGTTATGATCAGAAATCATTTGACGAATGATAGTGGCACGAACCGGCAATATTTTAGGGATAATAATTTCAAAATTATGACCATAGTTTCTAAAACAATCAGATGTATAAGTGTTATCGGTAAAGAGACAAGTGTTTGATTCGTTGATAAGGGGGAAAATTGTTTTGACATGATTGGCATAATTTGGAGGATCGTGAATATCGGGAATTATTTTTAATTCATAAGGAAAATTTAGTTTGTCTAAGTTGGTAGTTAAAAGAGATTCGACTTCTTTAGCGGTGAGAAAATTTTTTTGATCAATCACCATAGCGTCACCAACACCGATTAACAATTTATTAATACCCGAATTAATTGCTTGTTTGATAAATTCTAAATGATGTAGACATGGTGGTTGAAATCGACCTATAATTAGACCAAACTCTTTTGTTGTTTTCATTATTCAACTGAAATAATCGGAGGAAGTTTCCGTTTGTGTTCAGATTTATTTATCAAATCTTGAATTTTAACTTCAGCTTCTGGATCAATATGTTTCCCTTGTAAAAATCTGTCTAATTGACTATAAGTAAATCCAAATTCACCTTCGTCTGTTTGGTTTGGCCACAGGCCAGCGGTTGGTTGTTTATCAATTATTTTTTGAGGAATATTTAAATTTTTTGACATTTCATAGACTTCGGATTTATAAAGTTGTGCTATCGGTTCTAAATCACAACCACCATCACCAAATTTTGTAAAATATCCGATAGTCATTTCTGATTTGTTGGTAGTACCAACAACTAAACCGTTTTTATGATTGGCATATGCATAAAGAATGGCCATTCGGGTACGAGACATCAAGTTGGCTAAAACATATTTATTGGGAGAAATTTTATATTGGTCAACGATTGGCTTGATATCTTTTTGGTAATATTTAATATTTAGTTGTTTAACAATAGTAAATGAATCAATAATATCTGTTTGGCGCCCGTATGGCATAAGAAGTCCAAAAACACGTTTATTTCCGAGAGCCTTTACACAGAGGAAAGCTACCAATGCAGAATCGATTCCACCAGAAATACCAATAAAAACATTTTTCTTACCAACATATTTTTTTATTCCTTCTATTATTTTTGTTTCACTATTTTTTATATCTCTCATAGTTTATTGTACCAACAAAAAGCTCTCCGAATTATCGGAGAGCTTTAAAAAAATCTAGTAAGATTTATTTCACCATTTTCTTAATTTTGGTACCAGGAATATAGCGAGGCATTCTTCTGGCAACAATTTTTTTGGCTTCTTTTGAGTTGATAGCTTTAATAGTTTTTGCTTTGAACATTTTGGTTTTGAATGTTCCAAAACCAGATAATTTAACAGTTTCGCCATTGGCGAGTGTTTTCATAATTTCTGAAAGGAAAGTTTCAACTGCTTGTTTAGCAGCCTTTTTACTAAGCTTAGCTTTTTGAGACACTGATTCAATAAGATCTTTTTTGGTCATTTTTATTATTTTTAATTAATAATTATTTTAATAATAACGAATTTATTGGAAAATGCAAGTGATTTTAGTCATCTTTTACCGCATTTTTGTTGATTTTGTTTCCAGTAACAATACTATTAACTCTTAATTCACGAATTACGGTGACTTTTATTTGACCAGCCCATTTAGCTTCTTCTTCCAATTTTTCGGCAATATTTTGACTTAAGACTTCTGACTCTGAATCTGAAACCATTGATGGTTCCACAATTACGACTACTTCTCTCCCTGCTTGATAAGCAGCAACACTTGTAACTCCAGGGAAAGCTTTAGCGACTTCTTCAATATTCTTCATTCGCTTTAAGTACTCTTCGTGAACCTCATAACGAGCTCCTGGTCGAGCACCAGAGGCGGCATCACCAATATATACAATAACCGATTCAACAGAAGAAAATTCTTTATCTTCGTGGTGTTCGGCAACACAATTAATAATCTTATCGCTAATTTTATATTTACGTAGCAGATCAATCCCCAAATCAATATGAGTTCCCTCTTGGTCGGCAACTACCTTACCGATATCGTGAAGTAATGCACCAAGTCGGACAGTATTAATATCGGCTTTTAGCTCATAAGCTATTCCAAGGGCAATTTTGGTTGCTTCAATGGTGTGTTTGGCTAAATTTTGACCATAGGAAAATCTAAACTTATATTTACCAATTTCTTTCATTAAGTCGATTGGTAGATTAAATGCGCCAACTTCTTGACAGATTCTTTTACCTTCATTGATTAGAATTTTATCGATTTCGGTTTTAGTTTGAGCCACAATTTGTTCAATTTTGAGAGGTTGGATGCGACCATCTTTGACCAGTTTTTCCAATGATAAACGAGCAATTTCACGCCTTGTTGAATCAAATGAAGAGATTCTAATGTCATTGGTTTCATCAAGTTCTAATTCAACACCAGTGGCTTTTTCGAAAGCTCTAATATTACGACCTTCTCGGCCAATTATTTTCCCTTTTACGGTTTCGTCTGGTAAAGAAATTGTCGAAACAGTATATTCGGCTACATAATCAGTCAAACCATGACGAATATTGTCGACAATAATTTCTTTGGTAATTTCCTCTTCTTTTTGACGTATTTCATCTTTAGCTTCTTCAATTTTTTTAGCAATCCAACTAACCATCTTTTTTTCAGTACTGCTTATAACTAATTTTTTTGCTTTTTCGACATCTAAACCAGAAATCGCTTCAAGTTTATCTAATTGTTTTCGATAAATATCATCAACGCTATCAAGTTTCCTTTTTAAGTCTATAGATTGCTGATCTAATGATTTTTCTTTTTGGATTAGATATCGTTCTTTTTCGTCAAGAGAAGTTAATCTCCTAAAAATTTCTGATTCTTTGGCTTTAGCTTCAGATTCGATTTTTTTGGCGTTTTGCAAAGAAGCCTCAATTTGAGCCTCTATTTTTGAAGTATCAACAACAACTACTGGAGACGGTGGCACTTTTGTAGGAGAAAAAACAACCCGATTCTTTTCGTCGCTAGATTCTTCGATGGATTGATCAACTACTACTTTGCTACTAACTTTGGAGACATTTTTTTCTTTTTTTGATGTTTTTGAATTATCAACAGGGACAGAAAAAAGGCCCTTAACTTTCGTAAGGAAAAAATCTAACATGTAAACCTCCAATTACTTTTTATGACACAAAAATACCTATAAAGACGCCGAAATTAAAAACTTAATTAACATATTGAGTGTACAAATAAAAAGTATAAAAATTTAATTTAATAATTAATAAGTATAATTAAAAGTCAGTATATTTTACTGTAAAGAGAGATATTCGTCAATTGCAGCTTTTATTGTAGAAACCGAAAATCCTTTGCGAAAAAGTGATGCGTATAGTTTATTTTTATACATAAAATCGGATAAT
>CAYSTF010000015.1:0-10773 GCA_964434125.1 uncultured Gammaproteobacteria bacterium | reverse complement strand
CCCTGATCCATCTTCTTTTCAATACCTCTTATTGATTGGATCAATGTTTCACCTTGCTCTCGACTCACTAAATCCCCTTTACCTTTAACCACCTCTATTAAAACGTCAATTTTTTCTTTTATTGTTTCTGGGTCTACTTTCTTTCCGCCCTCTCTTTCCGTTTTTCTTAAGCCTGTATTTTTAGAAGTTTTCGTCATTTCATATGTCGCCTGACTAGCCACACTTGTATCCCCCAAATCTCTTTTTAAAGCAAACACTTCACTATTTAAAACAGTTCTTACTGACCTTTTTACCGCTCTTTCACCCGGAGTCTCACTTACCTTACTCTGGGGAATCTGTGATAAAGCGTTATTAATTTCATCTATTAATGTTATTTTAGTTCCGTCTTGATCATCTCTAACTTCTTGTCTAGCCTCTTCAACCACATTAAGTATGTTATCTATATTTTCATCTGGGATAAAAACTTCGGCTACTTTCTTACCAAATGGCTTAAGGCTATCAGGTAGTATTTTTGTCACATGATCAGAACCCAATCTAAATTCTTGGTACATTGGCCCATCATCATATTCTACTGCAGCTTGAATAACTGCTTCAGTTATTATTTCTAATTTACCTTTTGCTTCTTTTTGCCTTAAACTGCCATTATTTTCAGCAGTTTTTACCATCTCATCAACAGAACTAAAACCAAACCGATTTTCCACCATTTCATCTATCTGTCCATTTATGCCATTAACCATTTCATGATTTTTATCTAAAAAACCAATATCAACCAAAACCGCACTTACTTCGGTTATTGTTTTCATCTCTAATTCGGTCCTTTTGCTCGGACCATCATAACCACCACCGCTTCCTTCTGTAGACATATTCCAATTATACCAAAAATTGCTTTACAACTACAATTTCTCCACCACAAACTTGTTTTCCTCACTGACCACTAGTTTTACCTTATCTCCCGCCTTTATTTCGTTTTTTAATATCCCCACCCCAATCAAATCACCCAATACTAGATCCACCATTCTCTTCATCGGTCTAGCTCCAAATTCCACGTCATATCCGTCTTTTGCCAATTTTTCCACAACTTCTTCACCAAAATCCAAATTAATATTTTTCTTGTTTAAATCCCGTTTTAAACTCTCCAACATCAATTTAGCAATCATAATCAAGTTTTCCCCAGTTAGTGGTTCAAACACTACCACTCCATCAAATCTATTCAAAAATTCCGGTGAAAAAATTCCTTCTTTTTGAATGTAGTCAACCACCTTTTTTTGTAATTCTTGTCCAGTAAACCCTTCTCTGACTTGTTCTCTTACAAAAGTCGCCCCAGCGTTTGATGTCGCCACCACAAACAAATGCCTACACATTACCTTATCTCCACTAGCATCATTGATATATCCTTCATCTAATAAGGTCAAAAAAAGGTTATAAATTTCTTTTGGGGCCTTTTCAATTTCATCAAGCAACAACAAACTTGCCGGTTTGTTCTTTATTTCTTTTGTCAAAATTCCCGGTCTATTTTGGGCCACCGAGCCTACTAATCTTTCCATTCCCTCCAACCCCATATATTCAGCCATATCAAATCTTAGAATACTGTCTTTAGTTCCGTAATATACATTAGCCAACACTTTGGCAGTTTCTGTTTTTCCTACCCCTGTTGGACCCAAAAACAAAAAGGATCCAATTGGTTTTTTTTCGTTACCCACCGCCACCACTCTACTTCTCAGACTTTTAGCCACCAATTCTATTGCCGTCTTTTGACCAATCAAACTTTGTCCCATTATATCTTCTAAATTAGTTAATTTTTCTTTTTCCAATTCAGTTAATCTAACCACCGAAATCCCTGTTTTTTCCGACAATACTTTGTTTACTTCACTTACTGTAATAAACGATCCATCAACTACTTCATTTTCCACCACCAAATCCATCAGTTCCAAAGCTTTTTCTGGGAAAGGAGTGTCGGTAATATATTTATCGCTTCCCTCCAGAATCTGTTTAAGTGCTTGGACCGAAAATTTAATCTTGGTATTTTTCGACTCCACCGCATCAACTGCCTGCATCAAAATCAACATTGCTTCTTCTTTGGTCGACGGTAAAATTTCAATTACCTCAAAATCTTTTAAGATTCTTCTATCGCTTGCCAAAAACCTTTCATAACTAACCCTGTCTACCACTGAAATTATTTTCAATCGACCACCATCAAGCGATTTCCCAATTACATCGGTATAATCGTTCCCTTCGACTTCAGCATTGGTAATCCGAGAAATCTCTTTCATCACTAATATAATATTTCCCGCCATTTGGGCTTCTCCCATCAATTTTGTTAATATCTTTTTTTTGACATCATAATCCACTGCCCCAGCCATCGCCATTCTATAATCAAACAATACTAATTTTTTATAAACCAATTCTTTCCCTAATTTTCCTGTAATCGCCTTTTCGGCAAAAGCATAAACAACTGTCATTTTTCCTACTCCAGGGTCTCCTACTAACAAAATATTTTTTCCCGAATTTATTGTTTTCTCCATTCTCTCAACAATTTTTTCCCTACCTATCAAGTGGCTAGAAAAATTTTGTTTTACACTCAAATCTTCACTATATTTATCCAAATTGGGGGTATAACCAAACAACAACCCCCAGCCAATTCCCGGCCTACCCAGCTCCCATTTACTCATTTCTTTTTCCCCACCAAAAAACTGTCTTCTATCCCACCATTTCGCCGCCAAAACCAACTCTTCAATATTTGTTTCCAGCTTTTGTAACTCAGTTTCCACGTTGACTTCTTTTCTTAAAAACCAACTTACGAGCTTTTCCATACTTGAACAATCAAGATCAACTAAATCACTCTGGCTTATTTGTATTTTTTTTACTATTTCAGTAGCATCTTTTTCTAATCTTCCCAACACAAACTTTCCTGGAATACTTTCAAAAATAATTTGAGATGTTATTTGAGGGTTATTTTTTATATTATTCTCAATATTCAGAAGTACTCCTCCCAAATTTTCTTTATCCAATTTATAGTAATCCCAACCAAAAACTGGTACTGCCCACCAAATCAAAAACCAAACCATTGACCACAAACTATAAACAACTATTACAATCAAAAAAAATACTATCAACCCCAATCTTACGATTGCTCCAATCATTATTGAAATCAAATCAAAAGATAAGTTTTCAAAAAATTTACCAATATCAAACCCCACTTCATCGTCAACTGTTCTCATTCTTTTCCATGGAGCCAACAAAGTTTTAACCAATATTCCAAAAGAAAAATAATGTTCCAACCTTCGGAGATTAAACCAAAATCGTTTCCAATACCATTTCCATCCAGTTAAATAATGCCAAACAACAAATTCCATACTTGATAATATCATTTTTTAAACCTCATCACTCACACCATCAGACAACTATTCATGCACAAAAAGAAATCTATTCCCTCTCTTGTCAAAGAGAGGGTTAGGGAGAGATTGATCTATTTCATCACTTCTTCAAATTCTTCTTGCCCCAGGCTTTCCTTTTCTACCAATGTTTTCGCCAATATTTCCAGTTTTTTCTTGTTTTTAGTTAAGACCTTTTTAGCCTCTTGGTAAGCCTCATTAATTAGCTTTTTAATTTCATCATCAACCTTTGATTGCATTTGATCAGAAATCTTTGAAGGTTCCATATAAGCCTTCCCAAAATCATTAATATCAATTTGGGATCCCAAATTTATTGGTCCTAGTTCAGACATTCCCCATTCAATCACCATATCCCGAGCAATATTGGTTGCATGACTAATATCACTAGATGCCCCTGTGGTTATATCTCCAAAAATTATTTCCTCAGCAGCCCTCCCACCCATGGCCATAGCCATTTGTTTTATCAGCTTACTTTTAGTTTGATGGATAATATCTTTTTGTGGCGGAATTAGAGTAAATCCTAGTGCCATTCCCCTTGAAATGATTGATATTTTAGAAACTGGGTCTAACTCCTCCACAAAATTTACAATCGCATGACCAGCCTCATGATAGGCCGTCATCAATTTATCATCGTCTGTCTGAGTTCGTCTTTTTTCTGCCCCCAACTTTACTTTCAAAGAAGCATCGTCAATATCTCTCATACTAATTTTTTCTTTATCTTGTCTTGCTGCCGCGATTGCTGCCTCGTTTAACATATTTTCCAAATCCGCCCCCGAAAAACCAACCGTACTTTTTGAAACTAAATCCCAATTAACACTTTCATCAAATGGTTTACCCCGAGCATGTATTGCCAAAATATCCTTCCTTGCTTCTAAGTCTGGAAACTCCAACACTACTCTTCGGTCAAACCTTCCTGGTCTCAACAATGCTGGATCCAACAAATCGCCCCTATTAGTCGCTGCTAAAACTACGACCGCAGTGTTTGCTTCAAATCCATCCATTTCAACCAAGATTTGATTGAGGGTCTGTTCTCTTTCGCCGTGACCCCCATCAAGTCCACCTCTCATTCGACCAATCGCATCAATTTCATCAATAAAAATAATTGCCTTTCCTGCCTTTTTAGCTGTTCCAAATAAATCTCTAACCCTTGAAGCTCCCACACCCACCAACATTTCCATAAATTCCGATCCCGCCATTGAATAAAATGGTACGTTTGCCTCACCGGCGACTGCCTTTGCCAACAAAGTTTTACCCACTCCGCTCGGTCCCACCAACAACACTCCTTTCGGTGCTCTAGCTCCCATTTTGTGATATTTTTCTGGATGTTTCAAAAAGTCTACTACTTCCATCAAATCATCTTTGGCTTCTTTTACTCCAGCTACATCTTTAAAGGTTAAATTTTGTTTTCCTTTGATAAATAGTTTTGCGGTAGATTTTCCAAAACCAAACACTCCACCACCAGCCCCCCCGCTCTGTTTCTTAAAAAACCACAAGATTAATGCCAATGGTAGTGCAATGGTTAGCAACAAACTAAACACTTGACCCATCATTTTCCATCCCTGTTTATTGTCTACTCGAAAATCTACTTTGCTCAAATCAACCCCTTCTTTTTGTAATATCTCTGTTAGAGAAATATTTGGCTCTTTAGAGGTAATTAATATTTTTTGACCATCTTTCGTTTCGGCAACTATTTCATTATCTGACACCAAAATTTTTGCCACTTCTTCATTTTTTATTCCCTCAATTAGCTTTGAAATTGGTACCTGTGTCACCCCACCAGCCACCAAAAAGCTTTTTAGAGTCGACAGTATCGAAAAAAACAAAACCAAATAAATAATACTTTTTATTATCTGTTTAGGGCCAATTTCTATTTTTTTGATTTTTACTCCAGGAGGTAAATTTTTCAAAAAATCTTTCTCGATATTTGGTTTGTTATTGCCTATTGTTTCATTGTTATTGACAATTTTCTCTTTTTTACCTTCTTTTTTGTGATTGTTTTTTTTAAACAAATTTTGGAACAATTTCATGTTCCCATTATACCATCCAAACCAGCCTTAATTTGTTTTATAAAAAATTTTGCAGTTACAATTTTGGAACGTATTTAAGCCTGCACCGCAGACTTATTTTCCAGTGGAAAAATTTGTAACAAAAAATTTTATTTAATAAAACAATTTCCGCAAATTAACCGTTTTTATTCCGCATGCTTTTTAAAAATTTTAATTAAGATAATATCTTTGCTACTTACTATTTACTAAAAGCTACTAGCTAAATTCCCAGTTCTACCAACAACTCTCGATTATCATCCTTGGCACAATGCACCCAAAATTTATGATTACACTTTTCACATTTATAAAAAATTTTAAAATCTCCACTTTGGTATTCACTTCTAATTGGCTTCATTAAACCTTTACACATACTTGCTCTATCCCCCGGAACTTCTTCATCCACATGTTTTCCCCATAAACATCTCGGGCAGTGATCTGTCGTTCCATTTCCAACCACTTTCTCGCCACAAACCTCACAAACAAAATCCTCCACTACGTTTTTCATAATATATTTTATCAATTATAAAATACTTCTCCCTTTCATCAAGGGGAGATGTCTCGATTTATCGAGACAGAGGGGTTTTTTTTACTACTTACTACTTAGCTAATTCAATCCCCATTCTAATATCTCTATTTAGTTTTTGGTTAAACAATAGTTTTCCACCTACCATACTCGCTACCGGTTGCACTTGTATTGGTTGCCAATCAGTTGGATAAGTTACCAAAGTGACCAAACCTGTTTCCCCACTTCCACTCTGTCTTTGAATATAACTAATATAATTAAACTTTGTTTTGTTAACCAAATCTATTTTACTACTATAACTAATCTCCACAATCCTTTTTTTCAAAGTTGGGACTATCACCAAAAACCCAACTTCTTTTTTCCCCTCAACCTCACTAATTCTTAATTCGTTATTATTATAAATTTTAAAATTGCTAACATCACTTGCGTCTGTAACTTTAATTTGAGACAAAGTTACATCTTTTGGTAGATATATTCTTAAATAATTTTTATAATCCCCACCTGGCCAATTATTGTTTTTTGCTGTATTTTCGTAATTTATCTTTAAGATTCGTTCAATTTGGTTTTGACCAATATTTATCGCTTGATCAATGTTTCGATTCAAAAAATAATTTGCTTTATTCACACCCAAATTTGCCTCAACTACATACAAATAATCAGTTATACAGTCATCCACCCCACATTTTCCATTATAAATTTTGCCATCCCAACCTAAATTAGTAATTATTTCAGCCGCCGCTTGATTATTCAAAGCAATTTGAATTTCATTTTGCTCCAACAAGTCTACTGTTGATTGTAATAAATTCATTTTTTTCTCCACACTCAACCCTTTAATATTTTCAAACAACTGTTTTCCTACAGCTCCCAAAAAACTAGCCTTTTGCACTGATCCAGGGAAAAATTTTGTCTCTGCATAAAATTCAGCCTGTTCGTATAAATTTGAATCGTTTATAGTTTCCTTAAAGTCTGAAACATAAATATCCCCAATAACTCTTAAAAATGATTTAGCCACCGCCAAATTAATCCCAATCACTCCATCAACCTTTTGGCCTGTTTCTTTATCCAAAAACCACTGGATATCAGCACTAGTTTTTGTAAAATCTGCCCTCCAATTAGCATCCCTCATAAACCATTTAGCTTCGTTTAACACTGTCTTGATTTCCCATGGCGGTTCTACATGTCCCTTAAGTTGCCCATCAGCTTCATATACATCTTTAATATCTAAACCCAAAAGTCTCCCATTTTCAAACCGTAATATTCCATAACTACCAATAAAACCCCCGGTTGGTCTCAGTTCTGATTCATTTTGAAACAACACCATATATTGTTTGATTTTCCCGTCTAAACCCAAAAACTCCGGTAAAACCTTAACAAATTTTTTTACAACTTCTAATTGCTCTCGAACTTCTTCCACTTTTTTCATTTGTTTTTGAGCATCCATTTTCCATTTTGCTGGTATCCAGCTGTAGTCACCATTTAACCTTGCTTGTAGCACCCCAATATTTCCCTCCGCTTCTGACAACTTGTTGTTTAGTTTCTCCAATTCTTCTGTCCAATTTATTGTTTTTTCAAAAAATATCGCCTCACTCATCAGATCAATTGTTCTTGCCAGTTCAACTGCCTTTTTTTCCAAAACCAAAACATCTTCTCCCACCTTAACTCCTGTTTGAAAATTTCTAAATATTTTAAACTTATTAAGGCTCCAGTCGTTTATTTTTTCATCTATTTTTACCAAACCTTCAATACCACTATCCGCTAACTTTTCGGCCTGAAGGTACTTTTTTGTCTTTATTAGCTCTGGTATTTGTCCAATATTTTTTACAGAACCGGTTGTTGCTCTTATCCATTTTATTGGCTCAATTAATAAAACAAATATTAAAATTAAAATAACAATCCACCATTTACCAGTCAAAATATTTCTTTTCTTTTGTCTTCCATTATTTTTTTTAAAAATATTTTTTTCTTCTTTTTGAGCCGGTACTGGTTTAATTTCAGAGAAATTAACAAAATCCTCACTTTCTTCTTCAATATAATCATTTTCTTTTTTGTCAACTTGATCGCTTTTTGTTTCAACCACTTCACTCTCTTTTTGCTCAGCTTTTTCTTCCACCCTTTCAACTTGGTTTGAGTAATCAATCAATTTTGGTATAAAAATCTCTTTTTCATCGTCAATTGGGGTAATTAGCTCCGTTTCTATTTGGTTTGAACTCTTATTATTTTCACTTATAAACGGATTTATCTTATCAAAATCATCATCTTCAATTGCCACATCAAACATTCTGTTTTTTTTCTCTTCTTTTTGTTTGTCCACCAAAACCCCATCATTCACTATAGATACCATCTTCGTCTTTTTTTTCAATCTATTTTCTTCGTCCATTTTAGAAAAAAAATATTGCATAGTTTCTTCTACACCTTCACCAAAATCAGTCTTTGCCGTCCATCTCAATTTTTTTTCAGATTCTATAGCTTCATCACTATTTCCTTGGTCTATTTCTATCTCCTTTTCTAATACTTTAAATCTAGTCATTTTTGCTCTGTCCATCAAAGTTTTTGCCACATCTTCAAAACTAATTTCCTTTCCTAACACTAAAAAATTCTCTTTTTCAGTACCAGACAAAAAAGTTGCTCTCAATATCGCTTCGGTCAAATCACTTACCGATAATAACCTAATTATTTTTTTGGGACTAGGCAACTCTAGATTTTTGTTTTGAACAGCTAATTTAATCACTTGAGCCAGGAAGTCGTTATTTTCCATCCCCACACCGTAAACCCCCAAAGACTCTACGATTCTCCAATCTTTTCCCCAACCAATAACTTCCTTTCTTAAATATGTCGATCTCGATTTATCGTTGATACTGAGCAAAACAAACTTATCTGCCTCAATTTTTTCCCAGTCCTTTTTATCACCACGAAAATCAAAAACATAATTAAAGCGGCCAGTTACTTCATCTAATTCCGACGACCATTCAAAGTTTTCCTTTTCATTTAAACCAACAACATAGTCTCCAACACCAACTACACTAATATCTTTATTAATCAATTCTTCTGTTAAACTTTTCGCCACAAAATGATCAATCCCTATTATTAATGCCGAAGGTAATCCTGACTTCATATTTCAATTTTATATTATTTGTATTGCTAAATACTAAAAGCTATTTACCCAAAGCTAATTTCTGCGGTATATTTTCGGTTTATTTGCGGTAAATATTTTATAAACCCACCTTAAACCACATCAAAGTGTTTCGGTGGAACGTGAAAAATGTAATAACATAAATATTATTTTATTTATATTTTTCTAATAAATTTGTACTTATTAGATTTTGATTAAATTATTTTATATGCCTAAAAGGATAGAAACTAGTTAATATAAATTGTTCTGATTTGTATTTTGATCGCCAAAATAACACAACAAAACTGTACTGATTACTAACAAGGGAATATATCAAAAAATTAAAATAATTGACGAAAATTGTGCTTTTTCGCCCGCAAGCCGCTGAGGTGTGTTGCCGAAGGTGCGAGGACGAAAAAACATAATTGAGTCAATCAATTTCTACTTTTCCTTTCTCAAAAACCCCACCATCAACAACCCCGCCACCGCTTCTGTTGCCACCGTCACCCAAGCCGCACCCATAATCCCAAATCTTGGGATAAACAACAAATTTCCTCCAATATTAACAATCAAAGATACGACTCCGATTAGTAAAATCAATTTTTGTTTTCCTTTGGCTATCAAAGTAAAACCAACTAAATGTCCAAGATAAGCAAACACCATTGCCAATAATAAAACTCTTAGAACTTCTACCGACACCAAATAATCAGTTCCTGCCAAAACAATCACAATCCAAGGGGCCAAAAAATAAATTGTTGGCGCCACCAACAAAGCCCCCAAAAACATCAATCCAGTGGTTTGCCAAAATAATTTTCTTTTATTATCAACCCTCCCAGACAAAAGAGGGAAGACACTATTAACCAAAAAGTAAGCCGGTTGAATTAAGCTCCCATAAATCTTATACGCTAAACCATAATAAGCCAAATCTTTTACCCCAATCAATTGTTTAATTAATACCGAATCTACTGCTCGATCATATCCAGAAAACAAAATCATGTAAACTCCCATTGGCCAGGTTTGTTCTAAAAATTTTTTCAAAAATTCAAAATCAACTTTAACCAGTTTTAAGTTACTAATTAACTTTTTGACCAAACCAATACTCAAAATCAAACTTAATATTCTTGCCAACAAATACACCCCAAAAACCCAAATTAAATTTATTTCTTTACCAGATAACCATACAAAAACTACAAAAATCAAAGGAAAAACAATTTCGCCCCATACTTTTAAATCCATTCTCATCTCCGTTTGAAAAATAATTTCCAAACTTCCAGCTATCGCCGTAAATCCAATCATTAATAAAGCAAACAATGCTTCAATTTCTAAACCATCAAATCCTGGCCACAACAAAATCACAAACAACCCTACAAAAAACAATAGCAGGGAAGTCAAACACCTAAACCAAGCCACCTGAACATATATTTCATTTCTTTGATTCTTCTCTTTTACCGATGCCTCTTTGACTCCGATTACCTTACTACCAAAATCAGCTGCCGAATCAAACAACAACCACACTGAAGTAATCAATAAAAAGTTTCCATAAACCTCGGTTCCTAATTTTCTGGTTAATATCGCCGTTGTTACTAAACTCAATATTACCGTCATGATTTTTCCTCCAACCTGAACCAACGTATTTATTATCGGCTTTTTTAACATAATCTATTTTACCTTTTTGGTATTTTTTTGACGCAGATAATATTTTTG
>CAYSTF010000014.1:0-10931 GCA_964434125.1 uncultured Gammaproteobacteria bacterium | reverse complement strand
TAAGGGGTAAAAGTAACTTTACTGATTTTAGAGATATTAATGATTTAGTGAGTTTTAGAGTAAAGTTAAATACGGTTTACGATTGTTATCGATTTTTATATGAGATACATCGTGATTTTGGAAGTTTGGTTGACTATGGTAGATTTGACGAGTTTATTGGTGCTAACAAACGAATAAATGGTTATCAAGCGATACAAACGACAATAAATTTTCCACAAGGCCCGGTAGAAATAGCGATAATGACTAAAGAAATGGAAGAATTTAACAATCGAGGAATTGTTGGTTTGATAAACAGTCAAAAAGATTTAAAAGATTATGCACTAAAACTTGTTTTTACACCAAAAGGTACGGTTAGGTTTTTGCCAAAAAATGCAACTGGAGTTGACTTCGCAGGGTTGATTAACCCCCGAGTTTTAGCAGAAGCGGAATCAATAAATATTGATGGTGTTGATTGTCCATTATCGATTGTAATTCCCAATGCTAGTGTTTTAAGAGTTAACCTGGGCGAGACTAGAAGAGCACCTTTGGGTGGTCTGGAAAAATATTGTTTACCTCAAACAATAAGAATAATTCAAGAACAAAGGATATTAGAGAATCGAGATAATTTGGTAAGCCAGGGAGAAAAGATACTTGAGTCATTATTAATACCACGAGGATTATTGGTTTTGTCTGATATTGGTGATTCAATTAACCCAATATTATATAGATTGGGTTGTCAAAGTCTTGATGATTTGTATTTTTTGTTAGGCAATAGGTCAATTAAGGAGGAACTTATAAATGAAGAACTAACTTTAGCTGGAATAACTAAAGAAAATTTAAAAATCACAACAATTAGATTGTCTGGAGGTGACAAACCAAAATTGCTCGTCGATGTAATAAAAAAAATTAGTGATATGAATAAAAATATAATTCATATAGAACAAAAAAATGTTAAAGATCGGTTTAATATTAGGATTTTAGTGCAAAATATGAATTTGGGTGACGAAGATCAATTGAGGCTATTTTTGATCAAAGATGCTCGTTTTAGTGAAGGATTGGTTGTTTAATAATGATAAATATTATGGAAATACCGAGAGAAAACTTTTCTTTTACAAATAAATATTGTAGTTTTACTCCATATTCGTGGCTAAATGATAATGGAAGGTTGTTGCCAGTAGTTTTTAAGGTAGTGACTCAAAATTTAGAGTCTTTAGGCCTGAAGAGAAACCCAAATATTTTAAGATACAATCTTTATGATTGGACAGTCCTACCGGATTCTGAGGTTGTACCTGGTAAGGGTGATTGTGGTGGTATTTGGAGTACAAAAGAAAAAGGTGAAGCTAATGGTATAAAAAGATATATGAAAAATAAGCATAACACTGAAACTAGAATGTTTTTGGTAGCATTGGATAATCCTGTTTTTGCCAATAATCGTCGAGTAAAATCACAAGGGGTACTTTTGTTGGAAGAAATTCTTCCGAGAAATACATAATTTTTTAATAAAGTATTATTATTAGATAATGGAAAATAGAAAGATTTTAGTAGTAGATAAAATGCAAAGTGGTTATGTATATGAATTGGTTGAGCCAGTGGGTAAAAATTTTGATATTAGATTTAAGCCAGAACTTAGTCCTAAAGAAATGTTAGAACTCGGAGTATTCGGTGGTAAATATATGACTGATTGTCAAAATGAATTTCCAAAATCATGGTTTGTAAAGGCTAAATTAAACCCAGAAAAACACGATGCAAATTTAAATTTTTTTAGAGTTAATGCTAGTCAGCCTTTAAGCGTTTGGAGAGAAAAGGGTTGGATTTATCCAGATGATCCTCGAGGTTGGTTTCAGTGGTATTGTCGGTATTATATGGGAAGAAGACATCCTGATGATCAAAGGCAAATAAAAAGATGGATGGCCATGAAAAGACACGTTGTTCAAATTGAAAATGGTTGTTTATATAAAGATTTAGAGTGTAGAAAAAAACAGAGACAAGCACTGCTTCATTGGGCTTATGATAGTCGAAAGATTTAACGTAGCTATTATTTTTTAGGTGTAGCCGTAGTGGTTGCTGTTGCGTTAGTTGGACTGGTTGTAGTGCTGGTTGGTGGAATTGGTGTTGGTAAGACTAAAGGAACTTGCTCCATTCTTTTAAGTACGTCCCAATCGATGCTTTTATACGAAATATACCCGGCTATTGCTAGTAAAATAAAAAGGATAGCAATAATAATATTCCCTATTGGATCTTTTTGGTTCATAGTTATTTTGTTCTAGTAATAGTATATAGTGTTGGATAAGAAAGAAAAATAGCTGGAGATTCTTCTAGCAAGAAAGTTTGGAATTCTTGATAGATCTTTTTACGTTCGATTTGGTCGTTTTGTTGTCGGCCTTCTTCCAAAAGTTTGTCGATTCTAGCATTGTTTAACTTGGTAATATTTGTATTAGTTTGAGTTGAATGCCAAAAAAGGTATTGATCAGGGTCTTGAGTTATCGCACCATAGGTTAACAAAACATCGTAATTATCGATGTTTATTTGGTTTTCTATACTTACGGATACTGGAATCCCAATTGTTTTTTCCCATGAATTTTTAATTTCTTCGGCTAAATTTAGCAATTGTCTGTCGTTGACAGTAATTTTTAAACTTGTTAGTTGTTCATCTTTTAGCAATTCCTTAGCTCGGGTATTGTTTAAGTTATATTCTTTTACTTTGGGATTATAAGCCCAAGATATTGGCGAAATTGGTCCTAAGCAGCGCTCATTTTTGTCTTTTGTTTTTGGTGTCGCATAGGCCAATGCTTGTCGAATTTGTTTACTGGATATTTTTTGAGTGTTTATAAAAATGGCGATATATTTTTGGTCGGTTTCAATTTGTTTGTTGATTTTAATTTTTGTAAGGTTGTTAAACTCTGAAGGTAAAAAATTAATTTTTATTTTATCAACATTGCCTATTTTATAAGCATTAACAACATCTTGTTCATTTGAGAAAATCCGATATTTTATAATTTTTTGTTTTTTGTCTCTTGGTTTTAGATCTAAACTTTTAATATACCCTTCTTGATACGTGACATTATCGACTGTATAGTCTCCTAATCCGTCAAAATTTTTTTTAATCAATGGTTTGCTTAAAAGTGATAATAAAGGTGAAAAATCGCTATTAGTAGTAATTTTTACAACATTTTCTGAAATCGGAGTTATTTCAATTCCGGGGATTTGATAATTTATGTCGTAGGCGGTAAACTTTTTACCACTTGACCAATTAATGCCTTCTTTTAGAGTAAAGATATAATCTTTAGATTCATTTTCAATATTCAATTCTTTTACTAAAGAAGAAATTGTTGGTTTTTGGTTTTCGTTAATGATAGTTAATCCGTAACTGATTTTTTCGGTTATTTCTTTTGGTAGAGTGTCAATTGTAAAACGTCCTTGTAGCCCAATTATTTCTGGGTGCCAAAACGGAAGTTGGTAAAAAGAAATTAATTGTTGTTTAAAAATAATAAATAAAATTGTCAGTAATCCTACAATAGATACAAAAATAAGGCGTTTTTTTATATATAACCAAAAAAGCTGGATTTTAAAAAATATTTTTGTAAACAAGTTTAAAGAGTCGTTTGAATAATCGACGAAATAACGAAAATAACAATTATAAATATTGTAAAATTAAACATTATTTTTTCCCAACCTCGTTTTTCGGTCTTGGTGGTAGACAGTAAATTAGAGTTAGATTCAGTTTCTCCGTTTGATTGGAGAAAAATCAATACAGATAAGGTAATTGCAAGGAAAATTTGAATTATTGTTAAGGTTGTTTTCATTTTGTGGGTTTCTTACGAATAATAAAATTAAAAAAATTAAGAATTAATCCAATAGTAACGGAAGTTACTAAATAAGTAAAGAAATTAACAAAGTTAAACGCGGGAATAGAAATACCGGAGAAATTTGTTGGTAAAGTATGAATAGCATAAAGTTTAAAGTCATTAAACAAAAAAACTGCAAGATATAAACCTAAAGTGTCGATTACGATTCGAAACAAACCTAAAGTAATTAAATTAATAGGAAATAAAATTATTTTTAATATTGGTTTTAAAATTATTTCAAAAATACTTAAAACAAAAGCTGTTTTGATAATGCTTAGTGGAATATTCTGAAAGTAAAGGTTACCCCAAACATAGTTGGCGGTTATTAGTGAGAAAGTGAATAAAAGAGTAAGCCTTAAAAGTTTTTTCATTTTTGTTTTTTAAATCTATTGATTATTATACCGCCAAAGCCAATTATTGTGGCCACAGAAGCGACAATGATCATTATTTTAAACCAATATTGTGGGTCATTAATTTTAAAATCGACAGTATTAGAATTGTATTCTAGTTTTATACTTATTTTATTATTGATTGGTAAAAATGAGCTTAATAATGAATTGCTTTTAATTGGAACTTCCATTGACGAGAGAGGGGGAATATGGTTGATGGAGGTTTCGATTCCTAGTTTTTTAATTATTACCTTTAATTGGGAAATCGTTTGATAATTTGGATTTTGAATAATAATTGATGGTGGTAGGTAAATATTTTTTGAAATTGGTGTAATTTTTAGAGGAATTTGGTCTAATTTTAGTTCATTTTTGGCAAACTCAACATTTACGGTTTTAATATTGTGATTATTTTTGTACGACCCTGGAGGTGGTGGAAAATCACTTTTTAAACCATGAAAAACAAAAGCAAAATGATTTGGATCTAAATCAGTAAAAAAGTCAATACCATTGGTAGTTTTACCCCAGGTAGGGTCAATTGATATCCAAGATTGTTTTTGTTGATCGTAATATTGAGGCCATGCGTGTAAGATGTCAGTGTTGATATTTATTGGTTTAATTTTGATGTTGTTACTATAGGCAAACCCTTGAACTTCTCTTGCAGGAATTCCTTTTATTCTGGCTAAAGTAATGAAAAGATCGGTGAATTCTGTACAGAGTGAGTTGTTTGGGTCGGCGATACTATTGTTGGCTCCTTGTCGTGAACTAGAATCAATGTTTTGTTGTTTGTAGTTTAGAGTGTTAACAACATATTTATAAATATCTTTTGGAGTGGTCAGACTAGCGGCAATGGATTTTAGTGTTTGGCTATCTGTTTCCCAATATATATCAGGTTTGAGATAATCCGAAGGATTGATTGTCGCCTTGTTTATATTGGAGTGAATTATTTTTGCTTGGCCATTGACATCGATATCTATCTTTTGGCCCGAAGATAATTCGTATGTAGCAAGATAGTTACCATCAGGATCGATAACGATGTTTTTGGGGTTTGGTTCAATTGTTCTATATGTTATTTTTTGGCTGTCTGTTTCTGGGGGAAGAGTGACGGTAAAATTTTTGTTTTGACTAGTAGTATTTTCTAAAAAATATTTAAATTTAAAATCAAATAATTGATAGTTTCCAAAGATTAAGTATATTTTTTGATTATTATTATCAATAGAATCGAAATACATTTCTGTTTGGTTGTTTAAAGAAATTACTGTTTGGGGTGAAATTGAGGCGAATGACAAACTACCATAATTATTAGGTAAAAAGATTGAAGTTTTAGAAGTATTGTTGGATAGGTTGTTTTTGTTTTCGGGTAGTGATATTTCCCACACTGCTCCCTTTTGAGTGGCTAGTTTTGGAAGACTGTAGTTTAATTTGAATGAAGTAACTTGATTTTTCCCTACCTTTTGGTCATTAAATTTTAAATCAATAGTCGTTTGGTCGTTTTGTTTTTCAAACTTTTGGACAATATTTCCTTGTTGATCAGAGGCAAAGAAATTTTCGATATTTGGCGAAGAAATAACCAGTTGATATTCTTTTGGGTAAACTTGAGATAAATTGTTGATAAGTTCAATTTCCTGTGTAACTTGGGCATCGCCATTTATATCAAGTTGATATTGAATATTTTGTTTTATATTAAATTCATTTTGAGCAAAAACTTGATGAGTTGAAACAAGGAATAATAATATTAAGCACTGAAAAAACATAAGTTATATTAATATATCACCTAATCTACTTTATTGACTTCGGGTATTATTCGTGTAATATTATCTTATGGCAACAATATTATATAAAAGACAAAAACAAATTTTAGATTACATTGAAAGCGAGATTGATGAAAATAATTGTGCTCCCACACTAACTGAAATAGCCCAATATCTGGGGTTATCTTCATTATCAACGGTTCATGAACATTTGGCTGTTTTGGAAAAAAAGGGATTAATTCGCAGATACAAAGGGGCAATTAGGGGTATAGAACTACTTAAAAAAGATACTGAAAATAAAGCCCTATTGTCCTCAATGACAGAATTGCCAGTATTGGGTTTCATTGCCTGTGGTGAACCAATTGAGCCTTACACTGACCCAAACGCCACCTTGTCAGTTAGCAGTAATTTTGTCAAACCAGGAGATAAATCGTTTGTTTTGCAAGCAAAAGGAGACTCGATGATTGAAGATGGGATATTAAATGGTGACTATGTAGTTATAAAAGAACAACATAATGCTTATAATGGAGACATTGTTGTGGCGGTACTCAAAAATGGATTTGCTACTTTAAAAAGATTTTATAAAGAAGCAACCAGAATAAGACTTCAACCAGCAAATTCAACTATGTCCCCTATTTATGTAACTGATGTAGAGATTCGGGGTAAGGTAGTAGCAGTTATAAGACAATTTAATTAAATGATATATATTATTTCCACCCCAATTGGGAATTTAAAAGATATTAGTCTTAGGGCTTTGGAGGTTTTGGAAGAAGTAGATTATTTACTTTGTGAAGATACGAGAAATACTGGATTATTGCTTGTTAATTTAGGAGTTAAAAACAAACCTAAACTGATTTCTTTTTACGACGAAGTTGAAGATCAAAAAATACCAGAAATTTTGTCACTGTTGCAAGAAGAAAAAAAAATTGGTTTGGTAACAGATGCTGGCACCCCAGTAATCTCTGATCCAGGATATAAATTAGTTAAAAAGTGCCATAAAATGGGTTATAAAGTAACTTCGATTCCTGGTGCTTGTGCGGCGGTAAATGCTTTAGTTTTATCTGGGTTATCAAGTGGTCGTTTTTGTTTTTTGGGTTTTTTACCCAAAAAGACAGGCGAAAGAAGAAAAATCTTGAAAAAGTATAAAGACTTTGAGGGAAGTAAAATTATTTACGAATCACCTTTTAGGTTGATTAAATTAGTCGAAGATATTAGAGAAACTTTTGGTAATGAAACAGAAATATCAATTTGTCGCGAAATGACTAAAAAGTTTGAAGAAATAATGACCGGGAAAGCTAGCGAAATTTTTGACCAAATCAAGCCTAAAAATATCAAAGGCGAAATCGTTGTTATTTTTGAGTAATTTTTTTCTTTTCAGCAGCAGCAACAATTTCTCTGGTGGCATCGATAGCGTCAGGGCTAACGGATATACTAGTGGCTCCCCATTTAACTAAATTTTCTACTAATTCTGGATAATTACTTGGTGCTTGTCCACATATAGAGCAAGATATTCCTCTCTTTTTAGCTTTGGTAATTAGTCTTTTTAATGACCAAAGGACAGCTGGGTCCATTTCGTTAAAACTTGGTGCGACTTCACTATTGTCTCGATCAAGTCCCAGAGTTAACATGGTTAAATCGTTGCTACCAATCGAGATTCCGTCGATTCCGACGTCGATAAATTCGTCAAGAAGAATTACATTGCTTGGAATTTCAGCCATCATAAAAAACTTAAACGAAGGTGAACGGAGTAGTCCATTTTGAGAAACAATTTTTTTAACGTCCATTAATTCTTTTGGAGTTCTAACAAAAGGTATCATTAACCATAAATTTTTATAACCGTATTTATTACGGACCATTTTAATAGCTTCTAATTCCATAGAAAAAACATCTGGCGATTGAATGTATCGAGATGCTCCCCTAAAACCCATTAGCGGATTAGGTTCTTCTGGTTCATACAGTTTTCCGTATTTCAGAAATCGGTATTCATTGGTTTTAAAATCAGTGGCTCGATAAATTACTGGTCTGGGATTGAAGCTTTTACAAAATTCGACTATATTTTTGGCTAACTCTGAAATAAACTCTTTTTCTTTACCCTGAGCGATAATGTATTTAGGATGTGTACCGATATTGGCCATCATAAACTCCGCTCGAAGTAAACCGATACCATCAACATTCCTCTGGGCAATAGTTTTGGCGAGTTCTGGTTCACCTAAATTAACATATACCTTGGTAGCAGTTTTCTTGGTACTTGTTTTTGTGGTTTGTTGATTTTTAAAATCTTGACCGTTGGTTAAATCTCCTTTCCATATTTTTCCTTCAGTGCCATTTAAAGTGACAATATCTCCTTCTTTTAAATCTTTAGTGGCGGTTTTGGTTCCAACAACACAGGGTACACCTAATTCGCGGCTAACGATGGCAGCGTGGGATGTTTGTCCCCCTTTATCAGTGATAATCCCGTTTACTTTTTTCATAGCGGGGACAAAATCAGGAGTAGTCATGGTGGTGACCAGGACTTGTCCTTTTTGGGCGCGTGTTATCTCTTTTGGGTCTTTAATTATTACAACCACCCCAGAAGAGATACCAGGGCTGGCTGGTTCACCAGTTAAAAAAGGTGTTTGGTCGATAACAAGTTTTTGGTTGTCTAGAGTCTTTTGACTAGTAACTATTGTAGTAATTGGCCTTGTTTGAACTATATATAATTTTCCCCTATCGATGGCAAATTCAACATCTTGAGGTTTACCATAATGATTATGAAGTTTTTGACCAATTTTGGCAATTTTTATTGCCATGGAAATATCGATTTTCTTTTTATTTTTTTTGGTTTGGGGAACAGGGGCTTCTTTGGTTTCATCGTCTCCTTTTATTAGTTGAATATCTTGAACAACATGTTCTTCTGAAATAATTTTCCAATCATTTTTGTCGATAACATGTTGATCTGGGGTTATTTTTCCTTGAACAATATATTCACCTAACCCCCAAATAGTTTCGACAATTATTTCGTTTTTGGCATTGGTGACCGGATTAGTAGTAAACATTATCCCTGAAATTTCTGAGTTAATTAGTTTTTGAACAGGTACAGCAACACCAATTTTGAAATGATCATAATGTTTTTTAACTTGATAAAAAATAGACCTGGAGGTAAAAAGACTGGACCAACAGTCGCGAACTCGATTGACAACGTTTACTTCACCTAATACATTTAAAAAAGTATCCCCTTGGCCGGCAAATGAGGCGTCAAGCGAGTCTTCGGCAGTGGCAGAAGTACGAACGGCGACGGGAATATTTTTTAAGCCACCAAAACCAGAAAGTTTTTTGTAGGCTTTCATAATTTCGATAGCTAATTGTTCGTTTACGGGGGACTTACGGATTAAAGAGCGAATTCTTTTTGAAGCCAATTGAAGTTGGTCTGGCTGGTCAACATCAGTAATTTTTAAAATATCTTTAATTTGGGATTTAAGGTTGTTATCTTCAATAAATTTGAAATAAGCATTTGAAGTGACGACAAAACCGTTGGGGATTGGAATTCCTAGATTGTACATTTCACCCAAATTTCCGCCTTTTCCTCCTACAATATTAACATCATCAATCCCTAATTGCGAGAACCATAGAACATTTGGTTTGTTTGTCATATAAAAAGAATAGCAGAAAAAGAGTGACTTTACTGATTTGGTTGCCACCCTCGATTGGGTTGTTCTCTTGTGTCTTGAGTTTCGTTGGGTCGACGGTAATCGTCTTGATATCGAATAGTGGTTCCGGTTTCTGGGGTTGAGGATTCGAGAATAACAGCGTTTTTTATTCCAATCATTCGATGAATTGTTCCAACTGGAATGTTGTAACCCTTTTTTATTTCCATGTGAACTGTTTCTAGATTATCAATATTTGTTCCGATGATCAAATCGGCTTGACCTTCTATCAAAACGAAGGTTTCTATTTTTTCGGTATGAGATTGCAGAGATAAACGTGCCTGATCATTGATTTGGATTTGTTTAAAAGTGTATTTTAAATCGGGAGTGGTATAGATTATTTCTTGACCCCAAGGTTTAATTATTTTTTGGGAATAGGATAGGTTGTTAATATTAAAATTCATAATAGGTCTAGATATTTATTAATAAATTTTAACATTTATTACTTCATTAAACTAATAAAAATTCTTTCAAGGGCGATTTCTTTTGGAATTGCTAATTGGCCGCTTTTTATTTGATAATCTAATTCAATTATTTGAAGATAGGCATTTTTAAGCGTATTTTGATTAAATTTTGAATAGCTTGTGAGTTGTTTTCTGAGACTAAATTTTGCCCAAAACAAAAATAATTCAAAAGGTTCTTTTTCTAAAACTTGATGATAAAGAGTAATAAATCTATTAATATTTTTTGGTAATAAATTATTAAGACATTTAAATATTATTTTGTCTAATGGAAAAGTTTCTATTTTGATTTGGGAAAAAGTTTTTAGTTGGGTGGCGGTTAGGGTTTTATCTTGCCAAAGATAAACATCAAAGCTGGAATTTGATTTTATTGATTTTATAATTTTATCTAAAATCGGCTTGGTTATTGAAAAAAAATTTGAAATGGCAATTATTCTGGGTGTGGAAAATAAAGATTGGCTATTAATAAAATTGTTGACAGTATCGGGATTGGCTTCTTTTGGATCTAATCTTAAAATATCGTAGTCTTTTTTGGCGTCGAGAGCTAGGTTAAAAGAGTTTCTACTCTTATTTTGGTCGTCTCCGTGGAAAATATAAATCATTAGTTGTAATTTCTAAGTTCTAATTTCTAGTCAACATTATTAATATCTAGCTTTGAGTATAACTTAAAATCGTGTTGATAGAAAATAGGAATAAATTTTGATAGAATAAGACACGTTTTACATTGGCTCCGTCGTCTAGTGGCCTAGGACACCTGGCTTTCATCCAGGTAATCGAGGGTTCGACTCCCTCCGGAGTCACCAACGGGTACAAGAGCATTTTGGAA
>CAYSTF010000013.1:4561-11118 GCA_964434125.1 uncultured Gammaproteobacteria bacterium | reverse complement strand
GGCAACTAATGAATAGTATATAACAAATACAACAAAAATGTGTAAAATTATCTACCAATGGAAATAATTGACAAAAACACTACGCCGGAAAAAATTCTTGAACTATTATTAAATAATCGGAAAATAACAAAAAAAAAGCAACAAGAGTATCTATTTCCATCACCACCACAATCTTTTAGTGTAAAAGAATTTGGTATAGATTCAAAAAATTTAGACAAGTCAATAAAACGGATCGAACAAGCAATAGAAAAAAAACAAAACATTTTAATCTACGGAGATTACGACGTTGACGGTATTAGTGCTACCGCCATTCTTTGGCAAGTTCTATTTAATAAAAAAGCCAATGTCGTTCCCTACATTCCCGATAGGGAACTTGATGGCTATGGTATTCGCGCTGATTCATTTTTTAGATTTCAAACTCAAAAAAAAATAAAATTTGATCTACTTATCACCGTTGACAACGGGATTGTGGCCAATAATGAACTTCAAAAAATTCTAGATTCTGGAGTTGATATTATAGTTTCGGACCACCACACAACTAATAAACCTTTACCAAAATCAATAATTAGTGTTCATTCAACAGCTATTTCTGGTTCTGTTGTCGCTTGGTTAATCGCGCAAAAAATTGATAATAATGCCGATTTAGGATTAGCCAGTCTAGGGACTGTGGCCGACTGTCTACCCTTAAACACTATTAATCGCAATATTGTTTATCACGGATTAAAATCACTTCAAAATAACCCCAATTTTGGAATTAAAAAAATAATGGAAATTAGTGGTATTAAACAAGATAAAATTTCTACCTACGAACTCGGTTTTGTAATTGGTCCGCGCTTAAATGCTGTTGGTCGATTGTCAAATCCAACTGATGCCCTTCGATTACTATGTAGTACTTCAAATAATTTAGCTTCAAAATACGCCACGATTTTAGATGGTTTTAATAAAGATCGACAATTACTTCAGCAAGACAGTATTGATATTGCCCAAAAGCAGTTAAAAAGTAATAAAAATAAAGTTATTTTTGTTGCGGATAGTTCTTTTCTACCAGGAATTATTGGTCTTATCGCCAGTAGATTTACCGAGAAATATTATCTTCCTTCGATTGTTATTAGTGTCGGAAAAGATGTTTCTAAAGGTTCTTGCCGTTCGATCAAAGAACTAAATATAATCGAAACGTTACGATTTGTAGGGATAAAGCACGCCTCGCCTCTATTAATCGAATTGGGTGGCCATGCTGGTGCGGCTGGTTTTTCAATAAAAACTAAAAATATACCTAAATTTAAAAAAGAAATAGTTAAAACAATCAATCAAAAACTAAATAATAAAGTTCTAAAACCAACTAAATTTATCGACGCTGAGATGAAACTAAGTGCCGTAACCATTAGTAATTGTCAACTTATTCAAAAATTAGAGCCTTTCGGGATAGATAATTTAGAACCTTTGTTTAAATTTACTAACCTTAGAATAACAGACATCCGATTATTAGGACAAAAACAAGAACACCTGAAACTAAAAGTTGACGACCCAACAACGCCCAACAACGAAAATATAATTTTGGATTCTATCGCTTTCAAAAAAGGAAATATTGGGAAAAATCTTAAAATCGGGGATATCATCAGTTTTACAGCAAAATTAAATCTAAATTTATGGAACGAAAAACTTTCTCCTCAACTTATTGTCAATGATATACTATCTCTATGATGAGAATATTAAACAGTGAATGTATCACACTTATAGGTAAAAAGGTCACTATTAAAGGCTGGGTTAATAGTGTCCGAAGTTATGGAAAACTAGCCTTTGCCGACATTAGAGATCGATCTGGGCTTATTCAAGTTGTTGGCGGTCCCGATGTAGGATCTCTAAAAAATGAATTTGTTGTCGAAATCACTGGAACAGTAAGAAATCGAAGTGAAAAATATTTTAATGATAAACTGGTTACTGGAAAAATCGAAATTGAAGTTGAAAAAGTTATTGTTTTAGCAAAATCTGCTGAGCTACCTTTTGATCTTCACCATCCAGATATTAATATTTCCTTACCAGTGGCTCTCGATAACCGAGCTCTTTCTTTGCGTAATCAAAAAATTCAAGACGTTTTTAAGATTCAAGCGACTATTGTCCAAGCCTTTAGGGAATATTTAAATGGTCTTGATTTTACTGAAATTTTTATTCCTACTATCGTTGCTGGTTCTACCGAAGGTGGTTCAGAAGTTTTTCCAGTCAAATATTTTGATTATCAAGCTTATCTGGCCCAAAGTCCTCAATTGTATAAACAAGTTTTAACTTCCATTTTTGAGAGAGTCTTTACTGTTGCTCATGCCTATCGTGCCGAACCATCGGTCACTACTCGCCACCTAACTGAATATGTCGGGCTCGATGTCGAAATGGGTTTTATTGACAGCTGGCTTGATTTGATCAAAACCGCCGATGATGTTGTCAAGGCAATATTTAAAGCTGTCTCACAAAAACATCAAAATATTTTAGATGAATATGGGGTTACCATTCCCAAAACTGTTAAAAATACTCCAGTAATCAAGCTTAAAGATGCTTTGGAATTAATTTACAAACGAACAGGTCGAGATGTTCGAAATGAACTTGACATGGATCCGGAAGGGGAGCGAGAAATTTGTCGCTGGTCACTAGAAGAATACGGGAGCGATCTGGTTTTTATAACTCATTTTTATACCAAAAAAAGAGCTTGGTATTCATATGCCGACCCCAAAAACCCAGAAGAAACTCTAACGATGGATCTTATTGGTTGTGGAGTTGAATGGATAAGTGGTGGTCAACGTATTAATGATTATCAACAACTTCAAGAAAAAATAATTTCTCGTGGTCAAGATCCAAAAGATTTTGAATTACCTTATGGGCAATCGTTTAAATATGGTATGCCACCTGAAGGTGGTTTTTGTATTGGCCTTGAGAGAATCACTCAAAATATTTTGAATTTAGAAAACGTTCGCCAGGCCAGTTTATTCCCACGAGATATGGAGCGTATTGATAATCGTCTTGCCGTATTTGGCAAAAAAATTACTAAGATTAAATCAGATGTTTCAGTTTCAAAAAATTCTAAAAAATAATCTGCTTGATTTATTAATTGTTTTTTTACTATTGATTATCAATTTATTTTGGTTGCCTACATTTTCATTTTGGTCTATATATCCAAAAAATAATTTAATTATTATAAATAGCCAATTGATTGAGACCAAGATTCCTCGACCTCCAATATTAAAGCTTTCTCAAAAACCATCGTTGTCGGCTTTAAATTATATTTTAGTTGATGTCGAAACTAATAAAATCTTACTTTCGCAAAAAATCGATGAAAAAATATTCCCTGCATCAACAACTAAATTAGCTACAGCTCTAACTGCCCTAAATTTATATCCCTTGGATGAAGTCGTCACAATAAATCAAGAATACACTACTGGAAAAGTAATTGGTTTAAAAGTTAATGAAAAAATAACTGTAAAATCATTAGTTTCAGCATTATTAGTATATTCAGCCAATGATTCAGCTTTTGCCTTAGCAAATCACTATCAATCAGGTATTTCTGGTTTTATTGATCAAATGAACCTGTTGATGTCAAAATATAATTTAAAAAACACTCACTTTACTAATGTTGATGGTATTCATGATCAAAATCATTTTTCCTCCGTTTATGACTTATCTCAACTTGGCCGCTTATCTATTAAAAACCCAATAGTGACAGAAATAGTCAAAGCAAAGGAGTTAACTGTTAGCGATGTTACCAATCAAACACAACATCAGTTAATTTCAACCAATGAATTATTAGGAGTAGTTCCTGAAATAGAAGGACTAAAAACCGGCTGGACCCCTGAAGCAAAAGGTAGTTTTATTGGGTTAATAAATATTAACGGGCATCGAGTAATTAGCGTTGTTTCACAAAGTGATGATCGTTTCCAAGACACCAAAATCCTTGTTAATTGGATAAAACAAAATGTTATTTGGGAATAATTGTTAATTTATTTTAAATATTCACTTTTAATTGCCGGTACATAAGCCACAAATCCATTATCTCCTTCAAACACAAAAATTGGTTGTAAGTAATTAGTCAAAGCATTTGGTTCGAAGTAAGCTAAGTACATTCTTCTGATTACAACGTCTTTATTTTCCACATTAACAGCTGTCCAATAATTACCAGAGTTTATACTATTTATTGCTTCTTGAGCTGTTTTGATTGGGTATGTCGCAAAAGATTCCCTATCAATATTAATATCTTTAAAATTAAATTCAATTATTTTTCTCGATTGAGTTTTTGAACCAGATATTAATATCGAAACAGAAGTTTTGTCATAATTAGAAGACAATAACTTTAAACCATTTAAATCATTTCTAAACAAATCAACCCTAACAGCATTTGCTTGTGATTGTGACTCTGTAGCAGTAATTGCTCCATTTTGAATTTTCCAGTAAGTTACTCTTTTTTGACCGTTTATCAAATCATCTGTAAGCTTATTTCCCTGACTCAAAAAATTTGAAGCTAACTCTATTGCCTTGTCTTTTGTTGGTAATTCTTCAGAAACCAATAAAAGTTGATCGGTCAAATAAGGATACCTCATTTTAAAATCACCATCCAAAACGTTTACTGTTAAAATTTTATTTAGCACGTCGTCTCGAAATTCATATATCCCTGGTTTTACTTCAACTGGTTTCATTTCAAATCCAAAACTAGCAGCTGTTTTTTTGTCTTCTTCAAGTGCTAGAAATGTCGTATTCGGTCGGTAAATTATATATACTCTTGATTGATCAGAAAAAGTCGGAATCTCGTCATTGGGCAATTCAAAGGTAAAAGTTTTTAGTTCAGTCTTTTGTTCCAAAAAGGTTATTTTTGGCAAAATACCATAAGCGATTGTCGGAGGGTAATATGGTGGATGTGCTACCGTATATGCTTTATACATGACCTTGGAAATACTCCATAACAAAGAAATAGCTATTAGACCAATCCCTCCAAATTTTATAATTTTACGACTAGTATAAGCAGTCTGTGTTAAGGACATAAATTATTTTACACTAAATGGTAAAATAATAACCATGATTAATAATGGTGTTATTCGGACTCGTATGGCCCCTAGTCCAACCGGGGAATTACATATTGGGGGTTTAAGAACCTTACTTTATGATTACGCCCTAGCTAAAAAAAACAATGGACAATTTATTCTAAGGATTGAAGATACAGATCAAAAAAGATTAGTTCAGGGTTCACAAGAAAGAATTTTGCAGGTTATCAAAGATTATGGCTTAAGTTGGGATGAAGGCCCTGATATCGGTGGCCCCTATGGTCCATATATACAAACTCAACGCTTAGAGGTTTATCAAAAATATATTAATGAATTACTAGAAAAAAAATTAGCTTATCGTTGTTTCTGTACCGAAGAACGGTTGGTTAAAATGCGCGAAACTCAAAAAGCCAACAAACAAGTTTCTCGATACGATCAACATTGTCTTCACTTAACCTCCGAGGAAATCAAACAAAACCTAGAAAATAAAATTCCTTTTACGATTAGAATGACCATACCTCGTAATCAGACAATAATTTTTGAAGATTTAATTCGAGGAAAAATAAAATTTAACACCAACGACATTGATGATCAGGTTTTAATCAAATCAAACGGGGTTCCTACGTATCATTTCGCGGTAGTTGTTGATGACCATTTGATGAAAATTACCCACGTTTTTCGCGGTGAAGAGTGGTTAACTTCAGCCCCCAAACATCTTTTGTTATATCAATATTTTGGTTGGGAACCACCATTGTTTGCCCATCTTACGGTATTATTAAACCCAGATGGTAAAGGTAAGTTGAGTAAAAGAACCGGATCAACTCACGCTCGAGCTTTTTTAGATGAAGGTTATTTACCAGAGGCTATGCTCAATTTTCTAATGTTGCTTGGTTGGAACCCTGGTGATGATAGAGAGATTTTTACTCTCAATGAATTTGTCCATAGTTTTAGCTTGGATCATCTTCACAAGAAATCACCTATTTTCGATCGTAAAAAATTAGACTATCTAAATGGTTATTATTTACGCCAAAAAACAGATCAAGAATTATTAGTACTATTTAAAAAATACTTACCACTAGCTTCAGAAGAACAAATAAAAATATTAATTCCAGTTCTAAAAGAAAGAATCGTTAAGTTATCAGATTTACCAGAACAAACCAAATTTTTATTCGAAAATGTAGAATACGAAAAAGAACTTTTATTAAAAAAGGGGACAGTTCCGACATTAGCTTTTGATATTTTAACCAAAACAAAAGATAGTTTATTAGCTTTGAAAACTTTTGACTTTAAAACTTTACAAACTACCTTGATGGATTTAATATCTTCAAACAACTGGAATGTTGGGGAATTTTTCATGGTATTTCGTGTTGCCATCTGTGGTTCGGCTTTTACTCCTCCAGTAGTTGAGTGTTTACCTGCTTTAGGTCAAGAAAAAACGATTGAGAAACTGTCAATCGCCATCAACAAATTATCTTAAAAATTTATTACAATAATTTGTGGTTATTATTTTTTTATTATTATTTTTAATATTTACCCGCCCAA
>CAYSTF010000013.1:0-4461 GCA_964434125.1 uncultured Gammaproteobacteria bacterium | reverse complement strand
AAGACACCGTCTCCAACCCCAACCCCCATCTCGACACCTACATCTTCACCTACACCGACTACTACTGCAAATCTTATAAATCCCGATTCGAGAATTATTTTGTCTGAGTTTATGCCATATTCTTCTATTGAATGGATAGAGATATACAACGACAACGATAAAACTGTTGAATTGAAGAATTGGAAGATAAAAGACAATTCGTCAAACACAAAAACAATTCCCGACATGACAATATCGCCAAAAAGTTATGGTATTTTTGAGTTTTCGAGTTTCTTAAACAACGATATCGATAAAATAATTCTTATAAATCACAATAATCAGGTGGTAGGTCAATTTGAGTATCCCAATAATAAATATACGTTAGAAAGGTCTTGGTCTTTTATTAGTAATAGTTGGTGCCAAAGCGAGTTTAGTAAAAATGCAGTAAATGTTTCATCTTGTTATTCGCAACCAACTTCAACACCTCAATTAGTAGAAACTGTAATACCAACATCAACCCTTACACCGACGATAACCTCAAACAATGACACTCTATATAAACCAGATGAATCAGCGACAGCTTCTGCAATTTTTACCCCCACAGAAGAATCGGGTTACTATATCACCCCCACTACATCACATGTCCCCATTTCCAGCAACCTAGTATTGGGAGAAACTACCACTGCCAAGAAAAACAATTTACCACTTGTGTTCATAATTTCTGGAGGACTATTGCTTATATCTCCAATAATTTTGAACAAATTAAAGAAAAAATGAAAAAAATATTAAGGTTTACCCCTTCGGTTTTGTGGATGGTTATTATATTTTATTTTTCTTCACGCCAAACTACTGGTATTGGTGGTAACTCATATTTGTGGCGTTTTGCTATTTTAAAATCATTCCATATTATTGAGTATTCGGTTCTCGCCATATTATTATTTTTTGCGACTAACAAACAAAACCAAACTCTTATTACTAGTTTTTTATACGCTTTTACGGATGAAATACATCAGAGTTTTGTTGCTGGACGTACCGCTACTCTTAGAGATATATTTTTTGACTTATCTGGTATTTTCTTCGGTTTACTAATTCTTGATTTGGCATTAAAAAATGAATATATCAAAAAACTTGTACTTCAAAAAAGTCTTAAATAATTTATACTTAATATTGTGAAACATAAGCTATCTTATTATTTTATACCGCAAGAGCAGAACAATTATCGAGCTCAAATTCTTAAAAACGGATTCTTAATGTTATTGGTTGGTTTTTACATAATCAACCAATCAGTTATAAGATTTATTGGTACAGTAAAACCAGGAGTATTGGGTTACTCTTCTGAGATTACTGCTCAAAAGGTTTTAAATTCCACCAACATTCAAAGACAAAACAATGGTTTACCCCCATTAAAATATAGCTCAGTTTTATCAGAATCAGCCACCAAAAAAGCCAATGACATGTTTACTAATAACTATTGGGCACACACTTCGCCTTCAGGTACATCGCCTTGGGATTTTTTTAAAGCAGTTGATTATCATTACACAATTGCTGGTGAAAATTTAGCTCGTGATTTTTACGACACTGAGTCGCTCATGAATGGTTGGATGAATTCCCCAACCCACAAAGCCAATATTATCAACTCTAAATATCAAGAAATTGGAATTGGGGTAGTCAATGGCACTTTGGGCGGTATCAAAACTACCCTGGTTGTCCAACATTTTGGAACACCAATTAATGGTGTTGCGAATAATCAACCAAAACCAAAACAAACCCAACCAATCACCAAAGCCGAAATAGTTCCAGAAATTGCCAACACCGAGGTTTTAAACGATAAGGCGATTGCTCCCACCAACACAAAAATCTTATCTGAACAAAAAATTGATTATATTAACCCTCTAACGATAAACAAAACAGTAGGTGTAATAATCTTTAGTTTAATTATCATTGTTTTATTTATTGATGGCTATTTTACTTTAAAAAGTGGTATTAATCGGCTAACAGGGTCCAATGTAAGTCATATTGGATTTTTACTTATTATTCTTTTATTTATGCTCTACCAACGTCAAGGAGCAATTTTTTAAAATATGAAGATTATTCCACAAGAAATAAAACAAAAACCAGTTGAATATATAGCCTTAGCTTCAATATTTCTATTAGGATTATTGATTTATTTTTTTGCTGATATTAGTCCTCATTATCAGAGACTCGTCGTGTATTTTATGGCCGCTAGCTATTTTTTTTGGAGTATACTCCACCACTATAGGAGGGGGGATTTAAGTGTTTCGATTGTGGTTGAATATCTAGTTATGGCGCTTTTTGGAATCGTTTTCTTGACCGCCTCCCTGTTCTAAAGACTTTTTAACCTGTTCAATCTGCCATTCTTTTATTTTTTTGGGATCACCACTTAATAAAATTTCGGGTACCTTTAAACCCATAAATTCATTTGGTCTTGTGTATTGTGGGTATTCTATAGTCCTTATGTCTATTCCGTTAACATTTATTTTGCTAAAACTTTCTGTTTCACTAGAAATATCTTTACCCAAAACTCCAGGAAGCAAGCGGACAATGGAATCAATAAGTACCATAGCTGGCAACTCTCCTCCAGTCAAAACATAATCACCAATTGAGATTTCTTCGTCTACCATAAAATCACCTATTCTTTGGTCAAAACCCTCATAGTGTCCGGCGATTAATACTATGTTATCTAGTTTTGCCAATTCTTCTGCTTTTTCTTGATCAAACCTTTTTCCCCTCGCTGACAACAAAATTATCCTACTTTTCTTTGTTTTTAAAGTCTCCCTTTTATCAAGGGGAGGTGTCTCGATTTTAATCGGGACAGAGGGGTTTTGTATTTTGTCTTGATTAGATATTAGAAATTCAAAATTAGATATTTTCTTTAATGCTTCATACACCACATCTGCTCTTATTAACATTCCGACTCCACCACCAAATGGCTTGTCATCAACTGATCCATACTTATCTATTGCCCAATCTCTTAAATTGTGGATATTTAATTCAAAAATTTTATTTTTAATAGCTCTTTTGACGATACTTTCATCAAAAGGGGATTGAAACATTTTTGGAAATAATGTTAAAACATCAATTTTCATTATTCTAAAATTCCCAGATATCTGTTGTTTAAAAAATTAACCATATGTTCTCTTTCAATCTTTTTATAATCATCGCCTTCTTTTTGATCATACGCTCTATATGAGTATTTCAATACACAAAATTGTTGAGCTAAACCATGATCTATCCCTACAATCTTTTCAATTTTACTAGCCAACATCTTGTCTTCTTCGGAGCAATTTGGTTGACTTGTATAATAAATAATATCAGCTATTTCTAGCGCTAAATCCGGGGTTAATCTCTCCTCAGAAGCAATAAATTCTTGCATAAATTCCAAAAATTCACCAGGCTTTTGTGGATCATCAGAAAATAATTTATTATGTACTTCATCAGTATTCATGTCTCTAAACCTATTTCTTTTTGTATTCATATCAAAAATAATTCCTTGAATTTCCTTATCAAAATCTCTGGTATCTACAATCATATTTTCTTTTGTTCTCATGCGCTATTTTAACATTTTGTTAGGATAAGTTATACTTACCTACATATGAAAAGTAAAAATATCGCCGTTATTGTCATCCCTACTTATAATGAAGCCGACAATATCGGCCGTATGATTGAATATCTAAATACAAAAACATTTATTGATATTAAAAACAAAAAAAATAATCTTGTTAAAAATTGGCAAATGAAAATATTGGTTGTCGATGGTAATTCCCCTGATGGTACCGGAAAAATAGTCGATAAATTATCAAAAAAATACAATAATACTTTTTTATATACCGAAACCAGCAAAGACGGTATTGGAGCTGCTTATCTTAAAGGTTTTAAGTATGCCATGGACAAACTTAAAGCTGATTTTGTTTTTGAGTTTGATGGTGATTTTCAACATCCTCCGGAAACCATCCCTTTGATGTTAAAAGCGATGGAAGATGGTTATGACTATGTTATTGGTTCGCGCAAAATTAAAGGTGGCTCAAACCCTAAAGGTTGGGGGTTTAAACGAGTATTTTTTAGTGAGGTTGGTGGTTTTACCGCCCGTTTTATGATGTTTTTCCCTTTTAAGAACTTTTTTAAAGTTACCGATCCCACTACTGGCTTAAAAGTCACCCGCGTCAGTGGTTTTGTTGATAAAATGGATTTAGATTGGAATGGTAGCCGTTTATTAACCAAGAGCTTTGGGTACAAACTTCAACTTTTATTTGAAACACTTAAAATGGGAGCTAAATTTAAAGAAGTTCCCCTCCAGTTTCATGTTAGAAATGCTGGTGAATCAAAAATTGAATCCAAAACTGCCAAAGATATATTTAGAGTTGCTTTTCTACTGCGTTGGCACGATGATTTTACTCAAAAATTTTTAACATTTGGAACTGTTGGGGGTGTCGGATTCATTATCAACACTATTGGAGCAAAAAT
>CAYSTF010000012.1:0-11160 GCA_964434125.1 uncultured Gammaproteobacteria bacterium | reverse complement strand
TGTATGTCTGCCGGTGCCAAGGGTATTAAGGTAGTTTTATCGGGTCGTATCAATGGTGCCGAAATTGGTCGCCGAGAAAAATTTTCAGAAGGAAAAATTCCATTAAGTACTATTAGGTCAAAAATCGATTATTTCGAATGTCCGTCTTTAACCAGATCTGGATATATTGGAGTTAAAGTTTATCTTTGTTTGATTTAATATTTATAACTTTATAACTAATTTATGTTGCAACCAAGTCGAACCAAATACCGAAAACAATTTCGCGGTAAAATGCGAGGTAACTCAAAAGGAAATCTTGTTTCTTTTGGTGAATATGGATTAAAAAGTCTTGACTGTGGTTGGATAACCGCTAATCAGCTTGAATCTGCTCGTCGAGCTATTTCTCACGAAACCAAAAGAAACGGTCGAGTCTGGGTAAGAATTTTTCCGGATAAACCAGTTACTCAAAAAGGAACTGGTACCATGGGAGCTGGAAAAGGTGATGTAAAAGGATATGTGTGTGTTGTTAAACCAGGTAGGGTAATATTTGAGGTTTCTGGAATTACTAAAGAACAAGCAGATACTGCTTTAAAATTATCTTCGGCTAAATTACCAGTTAGGTGCAAAATTGTTGCCAAAAAATAGGCCTAGATTTTATGAAAAAAACTGATAAAATTTCCTACATACAAAAAAGTCCAGACGAGCTTAAAAAAGATCTCCTTGATTTGCGTAAAAGTTTGGTTGAGACCAATACTAAATATGCCACCGGAAACCAAAAAGATAGCTCTGTCTTTACAAAAACTAAGCGAAAAATAGCGCTAGTATTAACTCTTTTAACACAAAAGAAAAATGAAAAACAAAACTAATAATATCGGTAAAACATTTATTGGACAAGTAATCTCCAATAAGATGTCTGGTACCATCGTTGTGTCACTCGAATATACTAGTCGTCATCCTAAATACCAGAAAATCATTACAAAAAATAAAAATATTTATTCAAATAATAATTTATCCGCCGAAATCGGTGACATTGTAAAAGTCAGAGAAACTCGACCAGTTAGTAAATTAAAAAGATTTACCACTGTCGAAATTATTAAAAAAGCTATTCAAACTTTATAACTTTACTAACTTTATAAATATATTATGGTTCAACTAAGAAGCATCATCAAACCAGCTGACAATTGTGGGGCACGAAGTGTTCAGGTTGTTCATGTCTACAAGGGACATTTTCACAAAAAAGGTACTATCGGCGATATTGTTTTGGCGGTAGTCAAAGATGCTATTCCCAATGGTTTAGTCAAAAAGAAAGAAAAAGTCAAAATGGTTATTATTCGAACCAAAAAAGAATTCGGGCGCGTTGATGGTTCTTATATTCGTTTTAGCGATAACGCCGGAGTAATTATAGATTCTCAAAATAACCCACGAGGAACACGTATTTTTGGACCAGTTGCCAGAGAAATTAAAGATTTAGGATTCAACAAAATTGCTTCCATGGCTCAGGAGGTATATTAATTATGAAAATTTTAAAAGGTGATAAAGTTCAGATATTAATCGGTAAGGACAAAGGTCGAGAAGGGGAAGTTGTTAAAAGTTTCCCTAAAAAATCGACTTTGGTTGTTAAGGGTTTAAATATCTTTAAAAAACACATTAAACCTACTCAAAACCAACCAGGTAAAATTATCGAAAAAGAAAGACCTATTTATATTTCCAAATTAGTATTAATCTGTCCAGAATGTAAAAAACCAACCCGTGTTGGCTATAAAATTGATAAATCTGGTGCCAAATATCGGATTTGTAAAAAATGTCAATCGATCATTAATTCGTCTAAAACCCCAAAAAATGTTGGAGGTAAGAAATAACTATGTTAAAGAATATTATCCAAACAACCGTAAAAAATGACTTGATTTCTCAATTGGGTAAAAAGAGAAACGTTTTTTCTCTACCACGATTAGAAAAAATTGTAATCAATTATCGTGTAGCTGAGGCGAGGGAAAGTCAAGAATCACTAACTGCAGCAATCGAAGAAATTACTGCTATAGCTGGCCAAAAACCACAACTCTGTCGTGCTAAGAAGGCTGTTTCTTCATTTAAAATTCGCGAAAACGACCCGTTAGCTCTTAAGGTGATTCTTCGTGGTTCAAGAATGTACGATTTTGTTGAAAAACTTTTTAATATTATTTTACCTCGTCTTCGTGATTTTAAAGGTATGAGTTCAAATGCTTTTGATAGTGCTGGTAACTATAATCTTACTATTAAAGATCAAACCTTATTCCCAGAAATAAATTTAGACAAGGTCAATAAAATAAGATCAGTTCAAGTTACTCTAAATATTCGTGCCTCTTCAAAAGATGAAGCAAAAATGTTATTATCAACCCTAGGTTTCCCATTTGAGAAATAATTATGGCTACTACTGCAAAAATAGTACGAGAACAAAAAAAACTAAAATATAGCGTTCGACATCATAATCGATGCGCTATTTGTGGTCGTCCTCGCGGTTTTATTCGTTTATTTGGCATCTGTCGACTTTGTTTCCGCAAGTTGGCTCATCAAGGTATGCTTCCAGGTGTCAAAAAATCAAGTTGGTAATAATATGTTGCAATCATTTCCTATAGATTTTTTAATTAGAATCAAAAATTCTTCTCGAGCTGGTAAAAAAAACATGACAGCTCCATCATCAAAGTTTTGTGTAAGTATTGCTGATCTTCTCAAAAGATATGGATATATTTCAAATTATTCAGTTAGTGATGACGCTAAAAAACAAATAACCATAGAGCTTAGTTACCAAAACAATCAACCAAAAATATCTGAAGTTAAACTTTTCTCAACACCCGGTCGTCGAATCTATGGGAAAGTTACCCAACTACCATGGGGAAAAACACCTTATTCGTTAATTATTGTTTCCACCTCCAGTGGGCTTATGTCTCAAAAAGAAGCTAAGACCAAAAAATTAGGGGGAGAAATTATCGCTGAAGTTTATTAATACTATGTCAAGAATTGGAAAACAACTAATAACTATTCCTGCTGGAGTCACTGTTAATGTTACGGCTGACCAAAATCGAAAAGTTACTGTCTCTGGACCTAAGGGCAATCTTGAACTTAATATTCCCTTTAAAATCAACGTCGAAATCGTTGATGGTCATATTAAAGTAACTCGTGTTTCAGAAGATAAAAAAGTTAAAGCTTGCCACGGAGCAACTAGGGCTCATCTAAATAATATGGTCAAAGGGGTTCAAAATTTTTGGACCAAAGAACTAGAAATCAAAGGGACTGGTTATAAGGCTTCTGCAAATGGGAACAAATTAAAATTATTAGTTGGTTTTATTCATCCAGTTGAAATTGTCGCTCCAGTTGGGGTAGAATTCCAAGTTCCAGAAGAAACCAAAATTATCGTCTCGGGAGCAGATCGTATGAAAGTTGGCCAAGTTGCCAGTAATATTAGAAAAGTACGACCACCTGAACCTTACAAAGGTAAAGGGATTAGATATCTAAACGAATTTATAAAATTAAAAGCTGGCAAAAAAGCCAAAGCCTAAAATAAAAATTTAACCAAATTTATAACTTTACAAACTTTAAACTTAATATAATGATTCAGTATAACCAAAAAACCAGACGTCTACGTCGAGTTCGAAGTAAAATTGCTCAAAATATAGGTATTCCTCGTTTATCTGTGTTTAGGAGTAATCAACATATTTGGGCTCAGATAATTGATGATAAACACGGGAAAACACTAGTATCTTCTTCAACAAAAAATATTAAAGAAGCTACGGGTACAAAATCAGAAAAGGCTACGCTTGTTGGTCAAGAAATTGCTAAATTAGCACTAGAAAAAAAGATTATCAATGTTAGGTTTGATCGTGGGCTTTATCGATACCACGGCCGAGTAAAAGCTCTGGCTCAAGGTGCCCGCGATGGAGGTTTAAAATTTTAATATGGCTTACAATAATAATCAAAATCAACACAAAAACGAAAGATTTGAAAAACCAGTTAGTGAATTTACAGATAAAGTTTTACAAATAAAACGTGTATCTAAGAAAACTAAAGGCGGTAACCAGATCCATTTTACTGCATTGGTAGTTTCTGGAGACAAGAAATCTAGAGTCGGTGTTGGTCTTGGAAAAGCTAAAAGTGTTGCTGATGCTATTCAAAAAGGGATCAAAAAAGCTCAAAAATCTTTAATTGAAATTCCGATAGTTAATGGTACAATTTCAAGTTCTATCCAGTTAAAATTTAAAGGTGGAATCGTTTTAATCCGCCCTGGTAAAGCTGGAAGCGGATTAATTGCCGGCGGTCCAGTTAGGGCAGTAGTTGAGTTAGCTGGGATAAAAGATATTGTTAGCAAAATAATCGGCTCAAGAAATAAATCTATTAATGTTTGGGCTACCCTTAAAGCTCTAAGTTTACTTCAAAAATAACTATGGAAATTTTATCTAATCTTTCAAAAGTCACTCAAAAACCAGCCCGCCGACGTGGTCGGGGTATTGGTTCTGGCGTTGGCGGTCACACTACGGGTCGCGGTCAAAAAGGTGCCAAATCCAGAGGATATATTAAACTAACTTTTGATGGTACCAAAATTAAAAAAGGTTGGATTAAAAGACTTCCTTTTTTGCGTGGTAAAAATCGACTTAATAATAGAAAAAATATAATAACTTTCAATTTATCTCAACTTAACAAATGGTATGAATCAGGTGACTTAGTCGACACTAACACTTTGTCTCAAAAAACTAAAATATCTTTTAAAAGACTCAATGCAACCGTAAAAATCCTGTCTTTCGGAGAGCTATCTAAAAAACTCAATGTCAAAGGAATTTTAGTCTCAGAAATTGCTCGTAAAAAAATTATTACTGCTGGTGGTAATATAGAGTAATGAATCAGTTGACTAAATATATTTCATTATATTTCGAAGGTTTTAAAAACACTCTTTTTCGAAAAAAACTTTTATTTACTATCGGGACACTTGTTGCTTTTCGTTTTATTGCTCATATCCCAGTTCCCGGAGTCAATCTGACTTTATTACGCCAATTTTTTGCTCAAAACCAGTTGTTATCTTTAATAGATATATTTTCTGGTGGAACATTAGCCAATTTCTCAATTTGTGCCTTAGGTCTCAGTCCTTACATCAGTGCCTCGGTAATGATGCAGTTGTTGGCGCTTGTAGTCCCACAACTTGAAGCTCTCCAAAAAGAAGGGGAGTATGGGAGATCTAAAATTAATCAATATGTTCGAATCGCCACTATTCCTTTTGCAATTATCAACGGTCTTGGAATGTTTGCGATTCTTCGTTCTCAAAACATCATTACCCAATACAACTTGTTAACCATTATAGCTTTAGTATCTAGTATGTTGGCGGGTACTATGATTATGATTTTCTTTGGTGAGTTAATAAATATTTATGGAGTTGGTAACGGTATATCTATGTTAATTTTTGCTGGTATTATCTCTCGATTACCAATTAGTATGGTACAGACTCTCACGGTTACTGATTTTTCAAATCCCCAAAATAGTCTTAATATTACTATTTTAATTGCTATGGCCTTACTTTTAATTGGAGCCATAGTATTCGTTGAAGAAGCAGTTTTAAGAATACCTATAAATTACGCTAAAAGAGGCCAAACAACCTATCTACCCATTAAGGTCAACACTGCTGGAGTTATGCCAATTATTTTTGCTGTTTCTTTGGCCACAGTTCCCTCCCTTATGGGTCAATTTCTGGGAAAAGTTCCAAATCAAACTATCGCCAATATAGCTAATAATATATCTCATATATTTCGTACAGATGGTTATTTTTATATGATTTTTTATTTTTTACTAGTAATTGGTTTCACCTTTTTTTATACATCTGTTGTATTCAAACCCAAAGATATAGCCGAAGAGTTACGCAAGTCTGGTGGCTTTATTCCCGGTATTCGTCCAGGTATTTCAACTGAAAAAAGATTGCAATATCTCATTAATAGAGTTTTGTTAATTGGTGCAGTATTCTTAGGAACAATTGCTGTAACCCCATCGATAGTTCAAAAAATAACCAATATTACTACTTTAACCATTGGTGGTACCAGTGTCCTAATCGCTGTCTCTGTTATTCTAGAATTAACTAGGAAAATGGAAAACGTCGTCCAAACTTACAATTACGACAAATTAAGTTATTAATTTAAAAACTAAAGCTCTAAAGATCTAAAGCACTAAAAAAAATATGTCATTAAACTTATTCATAATTGGCCCTTCTGGTTGTGGCAAGTCCACTCAAGCCAAATTAATTGCTTCAAAATATAATTTAACTCATCTATCTATGGGGCAACTTCTTCGAGATGAAATTACTGCCGGATCAGTTGAAGGTTTACAAGCAAAAACTTATCTAGATAGTGGCACTCTAGTTCCCGAGGAATTATCATACAAAGTCTTAACTAATGCTTTAATAAAAATAAATAACAAAAATTTTATAATTGATGGCTTTCCTCGAACTTATCTTCAAGGTCAATTTATTGAAAATTATTTAGCTACTCAAAACGAACCACTAGACTTGATTATTCATCTGGATGTTACCTTTAATGAAATTCAAAGCCGACGCGCAGCAATGGGGGATGAATTTCAAGACAAGAACCGAACCGACAATACTCCCGAAGCTATGGCTGCTCGACAAAAATTTTACGATGAAAACAATGGGTTAATTATGAATTATTTTCAGCCTAAAAATTTAATTTTTCGAGTTGACGGCAACCGCCCTATCCAGCCTATTTTTGAAGATATTGCCAACAAAATTGATACCTTATTATAATTTATAATTATTAATTAATAAATAATGCCCCAACAACCATCAGTCAAAGGTCAAATAACCGAAGTGTTGCCAAATTCTCTTTATCGAGTTAAACTCGACGGTGGAGAGGAAATAATTGCCCATCTTGCTGGGAAATTAAAAATGAATCATATTCGAGTTATTGCTGGAGATTATGTATCTCTAGTCCTTAGCCCCGATGGATTAATGGGCCGAATAGTTTATCGAGGGTAAATTAAATTTACTCTTTGATATTGTCACAAAATTAGGTTACAATATCCAAGTCTATTTTTATGAAAGTAAAATCTAGTATCAAACGTCGTTGTCGAAATTGCAAGGTGGTTATTCGCCGCGGTATTCGACGTATTATTTGTTCTACAAAAAGACACACCCAAAAACAGGGTTAACAAAGCATGAGAATTCTTGGTGTTGAAATTCCAGACAATGAAAGAGCCGAAATCGGCTTAACTCGTTTTTTTGGAATTGGTCGTACAAATGTTAAAAAAGTTGCCAGTATGGCCAAAATTGATTTAAATACTCGTATTAAAGATTTATCGCGTGATGATGTTTCTGTCCTAATGAAAGTATTAGAAAGTTTTAAAATCGAAGGTGATCTTAAAAAAGAAATTCGTGAAAATATTGATCGACTTAAAGCTATTAAATCTTATCGAGGAATCAGACATATTGTTAGTTTACCGGTTCGTGGACAACGAACAAAAACTAATGCTCGTACCCGAAAAGGTAAGAAAAAGACAGTCGGTTCTCTTACTAAAGAAGCTTGGGCAAAAATCGAAACTGCTCAAAACGCTGCTTCAACCAATACCAATAAATAATTATTTTAAATTCTATGGATCAACCATCAACTAACCAAACCACCGTCAAAAAGAAAGTGTTTAAAAATATTGCTGAAGGTCGTCTTTACGTAAAATCAACTTTTAACAATACTTTGGTTAGTGTTACTGACTCAAAAGGCAAAGTTTTAACTTGGTCAAGTGCTGGTAATTGTGGTTTTAAAGGGTCACGGAAATCAACTCCATATGCTGCTTCTACTGCTATCGAAAAAGCCTTAGAGGAAGCCAAAAAACATGGTATTAAAAAAATTGATGTTTATTTAAAAGGACCCGGTGTCGGACATGATGCTGCCCTCAGGTTTCTTCGTTCAAAAAGAGATTTTGATATCGACAAAATTTCTGATATTACCCCAATTCCTCACAATGGCCCTCGTCCTCCAAAACAACGACATGTTTAAAAAAAATAAAACTTTATAACTTTACAAACTTTATAACTAACTTATGTCAAGAATTACTTTAGACACCAAATGCCGACTTTGTCGAAGTGCTGGAACTAAACTTTATCTCAAAGGGATTCGTTGTTTTTCAGCAAAATGTCCTATCGAAAAGAAGGGTGCTGTTAAGCCAGGTATGCATGGAGTTAAAAAGAGTGGAAAAATAACCGATTTCGGTATTCAATTACGAGCAAAGCAAAAAGCAAAACGTATTTATGGTGTCCAAGAAACTCAATTCAAAAACTATTATTTAAAAGCCAAAAAATTAAAAGGGCTTGTTGGTAACAATTTGTTAACTTTATTAGAAAAAAGACTTGACAATGTTCTTTATTTATCTGGACTTTCTTTATCAAGATCGTCAGCTAAACAATTAATAAGTCATGGCCATGTAATGGTAAACGATAAACCTTTTAATATTCCTTCATACCAAGTAAACCTAAAAGACGTAATTACTTTAGATAAGAAAATTATTGAAAAAGTTGGAGCTCTTCCTTCTGACGAATCTGACTTCAAGGCCCCAAATTGGCTAGATTTAAATAAACAAAAAAACACTGTCAAGATCATTTCTGAACCTCTTATTGATGAGGTTGGTAATGATATCGACATCAATTTAATAATTGAATATTATTCAAGATAAAAAGGAGCATTTTATGATTGAAACTAATAAGTTTAATATCAAAACAGTCAAATCAACCAATAAATATGGTAAATTTGAACTAAGTCCCCTTGTTGGCGGTTTTGGTCATACTCTCGGCAACAGTCTTCGTCGAGTTTTGTTAATCACTATTCCTGGTGCTGCTATCACCCGAATCAGAGTTGACGGTGCCAACCATTTATTTACCACCCTTCCTGGGGTCAAAGAAGATTTGGTCGACATTTCTTTAAATCTCAAAAAAGTTAAGTTTAATTATTCGAAAGAAGAACCAATAGTATTAAAACTTGATAAAAAAGGACCAGGTGTTGTTACTGCTGGAGATATTATTGACAATGATTTGTGTAAGGTATCAAACCCAGACCAACATATTGCTACCTTGTCTGATTCTAAGTCTAGCCTAAAAATAGATTTAACTATCGAAAGAGGTGTCGGTTATACAATGGCAAAAGAACAAAAAACTGATATTGTCGGAGAAATTATTCTTGATGCTACCTTTACTCCTGTTATTAAAACTAATTATACAGTTGAGCCAACACGTTTAGGTAAAAAATCTAATTACGATAAACTAACGTTAGAAATATGGACTGACGGTTCAACTGACCCTCTTTATGCTTTAAAAATGGCTGCTAAAGATTTGATTAATTCTTTTAGTCAAATTGCCGATCCTAAGGAATTTGAAGACGAAATTGTTACGATAAATACATCAATATCTTCTCAAGGAAGTGATATATCAGTCGAAGAAATTGAATTACCACTTAGAGTTACCAATGCTCTTAAAAAAGCCGGCTATTCCACTGTCGAAGCACTAATTAAAGCTGGTCGATCTGATGTTAGCCGGGCTAAAAATGTCGGCGAAAAATCACTAAAAGTTATTGATGCTTGGCTCAAGGAGCGTAATTTTTCTTGGAAATAATATATGAAACATCGTATTTTTGGAAAAAAACTAGGACGTAACCATAACGAACGTAAGGCTTTGTTTAATTCTCTAACCAAAGCCATGTTTATAAATGGTTCTATTAATACCACTCAGGCCAGAGCTACGGCAATTGTTTCTACTATTGAGTCACTATCAAATACTATTACTACCAAATCAGACCTTGTTGCCAGAAGAGAACTATTTAGAATTCTTCAAAATCAAACTTGGGTAAATAATGTTTTTAAAAAATTTAAAGAAACATTTGGAGAACAAACTAGTAATTTTACAAAAATTACTAAAGTAAAGCGACGTTTTGGTGACGATTCTTTGATCGTCAAACTAAGCTTTGTCAAGCCAATTAAGTTTGAAATTACCAAAGAAGTAAAAATAGATACTAAAAAAACTGACAAAAAAGACCCAAAAAACATAAAAGAAACCAAAAAAAAATTACTTACTAAAAAAATCCTGAGCAAAAAAGAAGGAAAAAAGGAGACTAAATAATGAAAACTACTGTCTTAAAAGGAAACCAAGTTGAAAGATGTTGGCATCTAATTGATCTTTCTGGTCAAACCTTAGGTCGTGTTTGTACCCAAATAGCTACCATTCTTATGGGAAAAGACAAAACCACCTTTTCTTATCATCGTGATGACGGTGATTATGTGGTTGCAATCAACGCCGAGAATGTCAAGGTCACTGGTAAAAAATTAAAAGAAAAAATTTATTATCATCATACTCACTGGTCTGGTGGTTTAAAAGAATTAACTTTAGCCGAAATGCTCAAAAAAGACCCCCGAAAAGTTATCTCACATGGTGTCTATGGTATGTTACCAAAGAACAAACTTCGAGACATTCGAATGACTCGATTAAAGGTTTTTGTCGGGGTTGACCATCCTTATACTGATAAAATTAAAAAATAATTATGACTAAAAATAATTCAAAAAATTCATATATCCGCTCCCTTGGTCGCCGAAAAAGTGCCATCGCTACTATTAAATTATTTTCTGGAAAAGGGGATTCTCAGGTTAATAAAACTGATTTAATAAAATATTTTCCCACAAAAACAGAAAAAATTATTTACGAAAAACCATTTGAAATTACCAAAACACTGGGTAAGCACTATTATCTAGCTAAAATAGTTGGTGGTGGAAAAACCGGACAGGTCCAAGCTCTTAGTTTGGCTATTTCTCGAGCCTTAATAAAAATAAACGAATCTTTTAAACCAGACCTCCGAGCCGCAGGCTTGTTAACTGTCGACTCTCGAGTCAAAGAACGCCGAATGGTTGGTACTGGCGGTAAATCACGACGCCAAAAGCAATCTCCAAAGCGATAATTTATAGCTATTTACTATTAGCTACTAGCTAATTTACTAGGCTATAATTAATCCATGACTTTTATTCAATCAATTATACTAAGTATAGTTCAGGCCATTACTGAATTTTTACCAGTCTCTTCTGATGGCCATCTTAATTTATTTCAACATTTTTTCAAACTGACCCCCTCCCTCGATTTTGATATTTTTTTACACACTGCCACTTTTTTATCAGTCATTTTTTTCTTTC
>CAYSTF010000011.1:0-11626 GCA_964434125.1 uncultured Gammaproteobacteria bacterium | reverse complement strand
AATCAGATAAAATTCTAGATGAATCCCTTAACATATTAAATGATCCTAAACGATATGACTCATTATTGAAACCATAATTGTGTTTTTACCTACAACAAATAAAGAAGTAAATGCATTAGGTTGGACACAACTTGATGTAATATTGTTTTCGGGTGATGCTTACGTAGATCATCCATCATTTGGTACTGCTGTTATTGCACGTGTTTTAGAGGCAGAAGGATTAAAAGTTGCCGTTGTCCCCCAGCCTAATTGGCGTGATGATTTACGTGACTTTAAAAAATTAGGCAAACCACGCTTGTTTTTTGGAGTATCTGCGGGATGTATGGATTCAATGGTAAACAGATACACAGCTAACAAACGCTTACGTTCTGACGATGCCTATACACCTGAAGGAAGAGCCGGTTATCGTCCTGACAGGGCAACTAATGTGTATTGTCAGATTCTTAAAGATATATATCCTGATACTCCCATTATTATTGGAGGAATTGAAGCATCATTACGAAGATTCACTCACTACGATTATTGGGATGATTCATTACATCCGAGCATATTATCAGATAGTAAGGCTGATTTATTAATAATGGGAATGGGCGAAAAACCATTACAAACATTAGTAAGAAGACTTTTGAAAGGAGAATCCTTTGATAACATTAAAGACATTCCTCAAACAGCATATTTGTCTGATAGGCAAAATGTTGAAATTGAATTATTCATAAAAAAGTTCTAAAAGCCGCCAAAGGTTTTTGGATGACCCGTCACAAAAGATACAAAGTTGCCCATGAAGCAGTTATGCATGCAGGCAAATACGCCTTTGTTGGCCGTCGCCTTAAAAAAAGAGACTTACGACAAGTTTGGATTGTTAGAATCAATGCCGCACTTAAACCCTTCAACATCCGCTATTCTGCATTTATTAAAATGCTCAAAAATCGCCAAATCACACTTGATCGAAAAATCCTGGCTGATCTTGCCGCTAACCATCAAGAAACCTTTAAAGCGGTGGTAGAATCGGCTAAATAAAATAGTTGTTTTTTACCCCAAAACCCCTTGGTCTTGTCCAGGGGTTTTTTGTTATTTCAAGATATAAATAAATTAGGTACAATAAAGCGAAACATAAAATAATAAATAGTAAATTATTTTATTAAATTAATCATCTATGAATCAAGATTTAGAAAAAATAAAAATAGAATATATTTCTAAGATAGATTCTTTGACCACCAACGATCAGTATGAACAAATAAGAATCGAAATATTTGGTAGAAACGGTAAAATTAACTCTTTATTTTCTGAAATTAAAAATATTCCACTTGAAAACAAAAAACAATATGGAGCCGATCTTAACCAACTTAAAATTGAGCTTGAGGAAAAATTAAATAATAAAAAAGTTAATAAATCTGAAAAACTAATACCTGAAAAACTAATATCTCCAATTTTTAGTTTACCCAAAATTGGCCATCTTCACCCAATTACTCAAACTGAAAGGCAATTAAACGATGTTTTCTTAAAGTTGGGTTTTTCTCTTTACTCCGGTCCAGAAATAGTTACCGATGAATACAATTTTAAGCGCCTCAATGTCCCATCTGACCATCCTGCTCGAGACATGCAGGATAGTATTTATATAAAAGAACCAGAATTTCTGCTCCGAACCCAAACATCGACCATTGAATCTTATTTGCTTGCTCAAAAATCTAAAGAACTACCACTTCGAGCCGCTTTTGCTGGTTCTACTTTTAGAAACGAAAAAGTCAATCGTTCCAACCACTTTGTCTTCCATCAATACCAGGCTGTGGTTGTAGACAAAGAAGTGACAATGAAAGATTTAATCGGAACCATGGATCTTATGTTTAAAACTCTCTACGGACCCGACGTGGTTGTTCGGTATAGGTGTAAATATTATCCTGAAGTTGAACCTGGAGTTGGACCTGATATGCAATGTTTTAGTTGTCATGGTGCTGGTTGCCCAATATGTAAATACGCCGGTTGGATTGAAATGGGCGGTGCTGGTATGATTCACCCTAAAGTATTAGAAATGGCCAATATTAACTCAAAAATTTGGTCTGGATTCGCTTTTGGTATGGGTCTAGACCGCTGGACTATGGCTCAAAAAAATATCAAAGACATTCGCACTCTAATGGGAGGTAATTTAGCCTACAAACCAAACGAAAAATAAAAATATATGAAACTAATCTATTCCTATCTTCAAAAATTTATCCCCACTCTTGATGTTAAACCACAACAGCTCCGAGACGACCTAACCATGATTGGTCATTTTACAAATTTTTATGAAGAAATTGACGGAGAAATAGTTTTCGATTTAGATATAAAAGTAAATAGGGGAGACTGTCTTGGTTATTATGGTATTGCCAAAGATTTGTCTGTTTTTTACAAGCTCCCATTAATTACCAACATATCATCAAATATTGTTAACCAAGCTACTGAAGTGTTGCCTATAAAAGTAACTACTGACAACGTTAAAAGAATCCTGGCAGTAAAATTTTCTCAATTAAAAAATACTACCTCACCACCATGGCTTTTAAAATTTAATCAATGCCACCAAACAAAAACAATCAACACAATTGTCGACTTAACTAACTATGTGATGTTTATGTATGGAATACCCAGCCACGCTTTTGATGTCAAAAAATCCACCGAAAATCTTATTTGGGAAATGAACCCAAAATATCAAGAATTTATTAGTTTGGATAAAACCAAATTAAATGTCGACAAAAATATACTAATGATCAACAACCAGACTGAACCTCTCAGTTTAAGTTTCTGGGGAGGCAAAAACTGTGCCATTGACGACAACACCAATGAAATTATCTTAGAAATGGCTATCTACAATCCGGCTACGGTTAGACAAAACAGTCGACAACTAAAATCAACTACTGAAGCTGGTACTCGTCTTGAGAAACAACTAGACCCCGAGTTAATTCCTCTTGCTTTTAATCATCTGTGTAAATTAATTTTGCAAAACTGCCAAGGTCAAATAACTTCAGCTTTTTTTGATTATTATCCCCAAAAACACACTTCTCTTCCCATTGACTTCAATCTCTCACAACCATCTTTGGTGTCTGGAATTGAAATTTCTCAAGATTTTACTCTTGAATGTCTCACTCGTCTTGGTTGTGTCTTTACCACTCCGAAAAACGACCAAAAAGTAATCACTGTCACTACCCTCAGCATTCGTCCAGATATAAATATTGAAGCCGATCTGGTAGAAGAAGTCGTCAGGTTTTGGGGTTACCAAAAAATACCCAACAACCAACCCCTGGCTTACAAAAAAGTCACCAATATTACCCCAAAAGAAATATTTTTAATCAACAAACTCAAAGATATGTTGATTGATTTAGGTTATGACGAAATTCTCAGCTGGCCACTTGTTAGCCAACCGTCCGATACCGCTACGGTTGTTACCACACAAAATAGTATCAACACCGAATCAATTTATTTACGCCAAAGTTTAATCCCATCTCTAGTCCAACAGTTGGACCAATATCAACGGTACAAACTTAACCATACTCAATTTTTTGAAATTGGAAAAATATTTTCTCAAGAAGAGGGTATTTATACCGAAAAAAACAGTCTTTGTATCTATAATCCAAATCAAAATCAACTCCAAAACGATCTTCAATATCTAAATTTTCCCAATATTAAAAACAATGATAGTTGTTTCGTAGAAATTATTATCGATAAACTACCAAAAATAGACGATTATGAGCCAAAAATAATTCGCCAATCAGCCTATGAGCTTACTTCTCAATTAATAATTTTAGACGCCAATATTACTTTTGATTCTATCCAAGATCCAGCTCAATTAATTGAAAAATACTCTCAACTCATCGGTCCTAAATATTTATGGGAAATAGTAATTACTGACATATACCAAGATGCAGCAAACCAAAAATATCGATATACACTTAGAGTGTCTTATTTCAATGTTGACGACAAAACAGCCAAAGATATTCATCTTAAAACCTTTGATTTGATATAAATTTATTCATATATATATATATTGATACATTAGCAGACCAAAATATTGATTGCTAACAAGTAACGAAAATAATAATATTCCTATCTTTAGGGAGTAACTGTAGCTGTTATTCCAATTGTTGGTGTAACTACTGTTGGTATGGCTGTTATTGTCGGAGTTGGGGTGGCATTCCAGGGAGTATTTACTCCAATATTTGCTTCTCTTTCTTGACTGTTACCATCTCTATCAGTTGCTTTAACTTTTATCAAATGTGGGCCATCTGGTAGTGTTAATTTCATCTCAAAAGGCCTCTCGGTCCATGTTTTCTTTTCACCGCCGTCAACCCACAATTTTACCTCAACAATCTTTTTTATTGAGTTTGTCGTTATTCTAATATCAAAAGTACTCCCAACAGTAGATTGATGCCCTGGACTGTCAATTCCTACATTAACCAAACCACCACTATGGCAATAATCACTTGGTGGATAATATTTATCCTTTTCTGATTGTTGAGATACCCAACTATCAATGCCTTCCTGCCACCTGTTTTTTCCGTCTTTTGAGATCACATCATTTTCTTTAAAGGAAAAATACTCTTTTTCTTCATAATTATTATTTGCTATATCATCTGGAGTTGCCAAACCTGGCTGTCCCTTACATACTTTCAATTTCAAATGAATCGGATCAGAAATTCTCGGTTGAGTTCCATCAATAAAATATTCAGTTCTACTAGGAAATCCATCATGAGCTAAATACCCCGAAACCTTATCTACTTCAACACTCACAACCTGATTTGGAATTGGGAAGTCGACCTTTGGCATTTTGGGTAATCTATAAGCCATAATTTTTTTCCAAATTGGAGCTGCCCCAGATACCCCAGAGACCAATTTTCCCATTGAAGTATTATTATTATTTCCTACCCAAACCGCTGTTAATAGATTAGGTGTCCAACCTATAGTCCAATTATCTTTTTTTTCATTAGTAGTACCAGTTTTAGCTGCAACTTGATAACCAGATATTTGCAGTGAATTTACTGCACCAAACGTTAATTCTCTGGCTTTATTGTCAGACAAAATATTAGAGATTATAAAAGCTTCTTGCGGAGTCATTACTCTAACTCCAAATCCTTGTTTAAACTCTTCCAAGACTCTTCCATCTCTATCTTCAATTTTTAAGATTCCCACCGGATCCATTTTTTGACCATCGTTTGCAAAGGCAGTATATGCTGAAGCCAAATCAATCATTTTTACTTCAGCTCCTCCCAAGGTAACCGACAATCCAAATCGAGATAAATTAGCTTTTGTTGGTTCCAAATTTGACAAGCCCATTTTATAAGCTAGCGACAACATGTCTGCCACTCCAACATTGGCCAGAGTCTTAACAGCAATTGTGTTGATTGAGTTTCCCAAGGCGTCTCTCAACGACATTGGCCCATTATATTTTCCATTATAATTTTTAGGAGAATAATCTTTTTGACCAGCAGACTCCGAAGGAAAAGTTACTGGAGTATCCATAACCATAGTCGCAGCGGTAAACCCTTCTTTAATCGCGGCCAAATAGGTAATCGGCTTAATCGAAGAACCTGGTTGTCTCAACGCTTGTGTAACAACATTAAATTTACCATCAGTTTTGTCAGTCCAATAATCCCTTGACCCAACCATTGCCAATATTTGACCATTTTTGGGATCTATCACCAAAGCCGCCCCATTGGTTATCTCTAATTTTTCAGTTTTTTCAATTTCTTCAGACACAATTTCTTGGACTTTATTCTGCAATTCCAAGTCCAAAGTTGTCGTGATTTTTAAACCACCCCCTTCAATTACATCTTCACCGTATTTCTCAGCCAACAAGTCTTTAATCCAAAAAACAAAATGTGGCGCCTTCATAGTTGAGTTTTGACTACTAAATTTGTAGACCTTTACCTGTTCAAATGTCTCATTGGCCAACTGTTGACTTATATAACCATCCTCAACCATTCGGTTTAAAACATGCTTCGTTCGATCGATATAAGCAGTTGGTGTTTTTGAATAAGGCGAATAAACACTTGGAAGTTGTGGTAATCCCGCCAAAATAACACACTCAGCCAGGTTTAGTTCATTAACTGATTTGTTGAAATATTGTTCCGAAGCTGGTCCAACACCCCAAGAAGCCCCACCGTAAGATACTTCATTTAGATACATCCCCAATATTTCATCTTTACTATATTTCGCGTCAATCTGAATCGATAAAATTAGCTCTTTAATTTTCCGGTTGACAGTTCTATCTGTTGTCAACAAAACTGTTCTAGTTAACTGTTGTGTCAAAGTTGACCCTCCGGTAACTTTTCCAAAATAAAAGAAATTTTTTACAATCCTAAAAGGAGTTAGCGGATCAAAACCTTTATGTTTATAAAAATCTTTATCTTCAACAGCAATTGTCGCTTGCTTTAAATAATCGGGAATTTTATCAAACAACACCGGATCTCTTTTCCCTTGGTCAAAAATATCATACAAAATATTGTCATTTCTGTCATATACCTTACTTGAATATCCATCCCTTCTAACCACCTTTTCTGGTGATGGTAAATCACGTGAATACCACACAAACAAACCAATTATGGCCAAAATTCCAATAACCATCAAAACCAGTGCCACCTTAAAAAAATTCAACCAAAACTTTCTGCTACTAAACATCTCTTTTAAACTAAATTTATTTTTAAGTTTAGTTATATTTCGATTGATATTTCTACGATTTTTCCTAAAAATCATTTACCGATTAATCATAACCATTAAAAATGGCGTCATTCCCGACAACAACAAAACCACCATTGTCACTATTAAAATTACTTTTGTGACTGTTTTTTTCTTTATTTTCATCACTAAATGATAGCACAAACATAATTCGAGTATAATCCTTTTATGACTAAACCTACGACCATAAACATCAATAAAGCCAAGGTTGTGATTTATCCGATTGATAGCGTTCGAAGCGTTCAAATTATCGCCACAGTCAAATGCGGGAGTTGGTACGAAGATAAAAGTAATCGTGGTTATTTTCATTTTTTAGAGCACATGCTTTTTCATGGTAACCGATTGTTGCCATCATCTGAAGAAATGATGGCTTATGCAAAAGACAACGGTATTAATACCAACGCATCAACTAGTGGGGATAAAATTAATTTTTATCTAGAAGTTCCAGATATAAATTTTGATAAAGGACTAACAGCATTTGAAGAAACAATTTTTTATCCTATCTTTCCAGAAAATAAAATAAAAAATGAAATCGGGGTCGTTTCCCAAGAAATTAAATCTCGCCGGGACAGACCAGAAACTAGGTTTTTTGACAAAAACGATAAAATAATTTTTGGAGAAAACCACCCCTATACTCAAGACCCCCTGGGCAATCTTGAAACACTTCAAAAAATTACCTCAACAATTCTTAGGCAACTTCACCAACAATACTTCCAGCCACAAAACATGACAGTCACTATTGTTGGCAAAATTGGCAACATTGACACTCTTATAAAGAGATTAACCAAAATATTCACAAACCACTCTAACGGCTGTTTGCTCAAATTTTATCCTCCCAAAATTCAACCTTCTTCAACAAAAATTAATATTTATCATGATAAACCCGAACAAGAAACCATTTCTCTTATTTGGATATTAAGAAACAATCAAAAACCAACCAGACAACAAAAAGTTTTTCAAAAACTATATTCAAATATTATTGGAAATAATATTGATAGTTTTCTCTTTAAAGTTTTCCGCTTAAAATATGGTCTCGTTTATAACATTAATAGTCACGTCTACAACTACGACAATTGCTCTTTATTCGAAGTCTATTGCCAAATAGACCCCCAAAATAGCCCTAAATTTTTCGAGGTGTTTGATCAAGAGTTTTCCACAATTATCTCCAGTATTAATCTTGAAATTTTTAAAAAGATGATCAGATATCAAGATTTACAATCACTTATGGTATACGATTCTGTAGACGAATTAAGTCGCTGGATAAACTCAGAAGCAGTCAATTACAACAAAGTATTTATGCCAGAAGACTATATAAAATTAGCCCAAAAAATAAATTTTTTAAAAACATATTCTTTTATAAAAGACAAGCTTGTACCAGAAAAAAAATACATTTTTAGAATGACCCCAATTAAACCCGAAAACTAAAAAATGTTTTTGGTATTATAGATTCATGGATAGCCTCACCCAAATATCAGGCGTTGGGACAAAAACTCTAGCCAAATTAAATAAGTTAAATATTTTTACTCCTCTAGATTTACTCTATCACTTTCCATCCCGATATATCGATTTTTCGCATGTTACTGACATAAATAAGCTTCAAGAGAATGAAACAGCGACTATCAACGGTCAACTTTTAAGTTTCCAAAATATTTTTACTCGATCTCACAAGAATCTTCAAAAGGCAGTAATTAGTGACAAAACAGGACAAATAAATTTACTTTGGTTTAACCAACCATATCTTTCAAAAAACTTTAAAGTTGGATATACCTATAGTTTTGCTGGAACAGTCACTTTGTTTCAAAACAAAAAAACAATCGTTGGGGCAGTTTCAGGTCAATATCATACTGGGAAAATTATAGCCATCTATCCCGAAACTAGTGGTCTGACCTCAAACTGGTTTCGTAAGACTCTCCAAAATTATTTACCTCAGCTAATAAAAAATGTTACAGATTCAATTCCAAAAGAAATTCTTACTGAATATCAACTTTTGGACTTGTCCAGTTCACTTAGCCAAATTCATCTACCGTCTAATTCTGAATTGTTACAATTTGCTCGTTACAGACTATCCATCGACGAAATTCTTTCTCTTCAAACCAAATCTCATCTTGCTAAACAAAATTGGTTAACCAAAAAACCCCAAACAATTCTCCAAACAAACCCAAAAATAGACCAAAAAATTAATCAAATAATAAAAAAATTACCCTTTAAGCTTACAAACTCTCAGAAAAAAGTGTGGCAAGAAATCAAAAACGATCTTACTAATCAAACCAAGGTAACCAACCGTCTTTTACAAGGAGATGTCGGCTCTGGCAAGACAATTATTGCCTTACTTGCCTGTTATTTGTCTTACCTCAACCAATCTATGTCTATATTAATTGCCCCAACGGAAATTTTGGCCAAACAACATTTTGATACTTTTAAAAAAATATTAAGGTCTACCAAAACACCATTGTTTCTTCTTACCGGCACATCAAAAATTGATTTTAATAAAATTCCGAATAATTCAATTATTATTTCTACTCACGCAATTATTTATCAAAAAGAAAAACTAAATCATCAAGTTGCTCTTCTTGTTGTTGACGAACAGCATAAATTTGGAGTTAAACAAAGATCTTTTTTGGGAAACACAAATTTGTTACCTCATTGTCTCACTATGACCGCCACCCCCATTCCCCGAACAATTAGTCTCACTCTTTTGGGGAATCTTGATATTTCAATTATTGATTCACTCCCGACTAATCGTTTGCCAATTAAAACATTTTTGGTTCCACCCCAAAAAATTAGTCAATGTTTCAGTTGGATTGAAAATGAAATTATTACCACCAAATGTCAAGCTTTTATTGTCTGCCCATTTATTGATATTTCAGAGACCATGCAGAGCGTCAAATCGGCAAACGAAGAATTTAAAAAATTATCAACCATATTTCCAAAACTGAAATTAGCGTTATTACACGGAAGAATTAAATCAAAAGACAAAGATAAAATTATTTCTGATTTTCAAAAAAACAAGATAAATATTTTGGTCACCACTCCTATTATCGAAGTTGGTGTTGATATCCCCAATGCCTCAATTATGATTATTCAATCAGCTGATAGATTTGGTTTATCTCAACTACATCAACTCCGAGGGCGTGTCGGCAGGGGACTACTCCAAAGTTATTGTTACCTTTTTACCGAATCAACCAACGACAAAGCCCAAAATCGACTAAAATTTATGGAAAAAAATTCAAACGGACTAAAAATTGCCGAATATGACCTAAAAACTCGAGGACCCGGTGAAGCCTTTTCAATAGTTCAACATGGCTTTCCCTCACTTAAATTAGCCAATTTTCCCGATCTGGAATTAATTAATATTTGTCAAAAAATACTAGCCGATCTTGTCAAAAATAAAAATTTTGACCTCAATTCACTTATTCCCAAGTATTCATTAAAAGAAAACATTGTCAGTAACTAATTTTTAATTGTTCTCACTTTATCTTTTTCTGCTACAATACTCCATATGACAGCAGTACCAAAACATTGGCCATCTAGTCGAAGACAAGGCAGACGCCGAGCCGCCGACTCTGGTCCAAAATTAATAAAACCCGTAGTTTGCAAAAATTGTGGCCAACCAAAAATGGCTGGTTTTCAATGCCCCAATTGTAAACAGTGAAAAACAAATTCGACCCTCGCCACCTAAAAAGAATTGCCAACATTCAAGCCCTTTTCGCTTGGAGTTGTGGCAATAATGCTCCAGTTACCGAAGATACTCCAGAAATAATCAAGATAATCCCAGAAATTGACCAAATGATCCAAACCAACGCCCCCAAGTGGCCAATCGACAAAATTAACCGAGTCGACTTAAACATCCTTCGTTATGCTCTTTGGGAGCTTTTATATTTCAAAAAAAATCCCACCAAAGTAGTAATTGACGAAGTTATTGAAATTGCCAAAGAATACGGCACCGATACCAGCTCCAGTTTTATAAATGGAGTGATTGGTACCATCCTTAAAAAAAATGAACCCGCTACTTGACGAACTCCAACAACTACTTGGCTACAAATTTAAAAAAATTGATTTTTTGACCCAAGCTTTAGTCCACCGATCATCTTTAAATGAACACAAAGAGTTTTTAGAATCCAATGAACGATATGAATTTTTAGGTGATGCCATCCTCGAGCTTTGGGTATCTGACAGACTTTTTAATCTTTTTTTGAAATTTGACGAAGGGAAGCTTACTAACCTGCGAGCATTAATTGTTTGTACCGACAATTTGGCAAAAGTTTCCAAAGATTTTAATTTAGGGAAATATATATTTTTGTCTCATGGTGAAGAAAACCACGATGGTCGTCAAAACAAATCAATTTTAGCCGACACCTTTGAAGCGATTATTGGTGCTGTCTATCTTGATGGGGGAGTAAAGTCAGCTTTCAAAGTCCTTGATACCCACCTTAATAACAGCATTACTCAACTCTCAGCTCAAAAGATTTATAAAGATCCCAAAAGTATTTTTCAAGAAATAGCCCAAGCCCAAAAAGGGGTTACCCCCAAATACACAACCATTTCAGAATCTGGACCAGATCATCAAAAAAAATTCGAAGTCGGTGTCTATATTGGCGACCAGTTGATTGCTACTGGCAGTGGTAATTCAAAACAAAAAGCTCAAGAAGCCGCTTCACTGTTAGCAACAAAAATCTTTAACAAAAATAATTAATCAATTCCCACTTTCCACATTCCACTTAATACGGTATAATCCTTTACATTATGATAAAAGTTAAACTCTTACCTCGAGGTAAAAAACACCAAATTACATACCGAATTGTAATTTCTGAAGACCGTAGCAAATTTGACGGTAAATTTATAGATGATTTAGGATTTTATACTCCCCAAACAAAAACTCTTTCTTTAGACAAAGAAAAATTAGCTGATTGGCAAAAAAAAGGCGCCC
>CAYSTF010000010.1:1585-12311 GCA_964434125.1 uncultured Gammaproteobacteria bacterium | reverse complement strand
AACGCTGACTTTGATGGAGACCAAATGGGAGTTCATCTACCTCTTTCTGTTGCTTCACAAAAAGAAGCTAAGAAATTAATGTTACCGTCTCGTAACTTACTCAAACCAGCCGATAGCAGTCCAATCTCAATCCCTGCTCAAGGTATGGCAGTCGGATGTTATTACATTACTTCAGTTCGTTCTCAAGATTTGGTAAAAGAATCGACTGATGGTTACAAAAATTTAACTATTTTCTCTGACAAAAACGAAGCTGAATTAGCTTATTTAGCAGGGAAAATTGAATTAAGAGAACTTATTGCTGTTCGTATTAAAGGCGAAATTATTAAAACTACTTTTGGTCGAATTTGGTTTAATAAAATTATTCCATCAGAATTCTCTTTTATAAATGAACCAATGGCTGGGTCTAAAGCTTTAAATGATCTAGTTGTTAAATCGCTTGAAATTTCCGGAAGAATTAAGACAGTAAAATTAATTGATTCTCTAAAAGAAATTGGTTTTAAGGGGTTTACCCTATCGGGTATCTCGTTGTCTATGGAAGATTGTGGTTACTTACCTGGTAAAGATAAAATTATCGCTGAAGCCAACAAGCAAGTTGCCGAAATTGAAGACAACTATAAGATGGGCCTAATCAGTAATGATGAGAAAAAGAGATTAAGCCAAAATCTTTGGTTAGAAAAAACTGAAGAAATTGCTGAAAAAACTTGGGCGACTTTAGATATTGATTCTCCAATTCGAATCGTGTCCAATGCTGGTATCAAACGTGCCTCTAAAGACCAAATTAAACAGCTCTCTGGTATGCGAGGACTTATGGTTGATCCTACTGGTAAAATAGTTCAACTACCGACTAAATCAAACTTTAGAGAAGGATTGTCAGTATTCGAATATGTTACTGGTGCCAGGGGAACTCGAAAAGGTCTTGCCGACACTGCTCTAAAAACAGCTGACGCTGGTTATTTGACCAGGCGACTTGTCGACGCTGCTCATATTTCTATTATTCGCCAAGATGATTGTGGTAGTGATAAGTTTATTACCGTTGAAAGTCAAGAAAAAGGCCGAGAAAGGTATTTCAGCCGACGTATTCTTGGTAGAGTTTTGGCCAACGACATTTTAGTTCCAAAAACTAAAAAAGTATTAATCGAAAAAGGAACGATTTTGGACAATACCGCCGTCGAAATGATTGAAAAAAATCAAATTACATCTGTTGATGTTCGATCACCACTTACTTGTATTGCCGAAACTGGACTTTGTCGTCATTGTTATGGCTGGGATCTTTCAACTCGAAAAATGGTTGAAATTGGGGTTCCAGTTGGTGTAATTGCTGCTCAGTCTGTTGGTGAACCTGGTACTCAACTTACACTTCGGACAAAACATACTGGAGGTGTTGTTGGGGTCGACGTTACCCAAGGACTACCTCGTGTTCAAGAATTGTTTGAAATTCGAATGCCAAAATTACCATCTCCTCTGGCAGAGGTAAATGGAAAAGTTAAAGTCAAAGAAAATATCGATGGTTATGAAATTAAATTGACTGGCAAAGATGATAATAAGGTAACCAAGACCATAACCTACATTTTACCTTCAAACGCTAATATTTTAGTAGCAGATGGAGATTTAGTAGGAAAGGGGACTCAACTTTCTTCTGGATCGCTTGATGTCAGAGAAATTATGGATGTTAAAGGAATGGAGGCTGCTCAAAAATATCTTATCAATAGCATCCAGGGAGTCTATGAATCCCAAGGAATTACAATTCACGATAAACACTTGGAAGTAATTGTAAAAGAGATGAGTGGCAAGATAAAAATCGAAGATCCTGGTGATACAAACTTTTTGTATGGTCAAATTATCACCAACGCCGTGTTTAATTCTGCCAACGAAAAAGCAAAAGAACAAAACGGTCAAATTGCCAAAGGCAAGCGTATTTTGTTGGGTTTGATTCAATCAGCTCTAACTACAGGTTCGTGGCTTTCTGCTGCTTCTTTCCAACAAACTACAAGCATTTTGACTGAAGCTTCACTTTTAGCCGAAGTTGACGACTTGATTGGCTTAAAAGAAAATGTTATTATCGGACGTCTTATTCCCGTCAATAAAGACCAATAAACTATGCCAACATTTAATCAACTAATCAAAAAAGGCCGAGTCGTTAGAGTTAAAAAACTTAAAACTGGCGCCCTTCGGGACAATTTTAATACAGTAACAAATCGTTTTGCTAAAACCATTAATCCTGTTAAAAAAGGGGTAGTTACCGTTGTCAAAACAATGACTCCCAAAAAACCTCATTCAGCCTTACGAAAAATCTGTAAGGTTAAACTTAGTAATCGTAATTTAGTTACTGCATATATTCCCGGTATTGGTCACAATCTGGCTGAGCATAGTATCGTTTCCATTCGTGGAGGTCGTGTTCGAGATTTACCGGGAGTACGATATCACGTTATTCGTGGCAAATTTGACGCCGGTGCTGTTGTTGGACGTCTCCAGTCTCGCAGCAAATATGGCGCCAAAAAACCCACAGCAAAATCTGCTTAATTAATATTTAACTAATTATCTAATAAACATAAATTATGTCCAGAAAAGGTATAAGTAAAATCAGAAAAGTTGAACCAGACACTTTATATAACAATGTTTTGGTAGCCAAAATCATCAATGCCACTATGTACGATGGCAAAAGAGTCGCTGCTGAAAAACAAATTTATCAAGCCCTTGAATTGATTAAAAAAGAATTTCCTAAAGAAACAGAAATCGATGTTTTTTTAAAAGCCTTGGAAAATATTAAACCTAAAATCGAGGTTAGACCAAGGCGCATTGGTGGGGCTGTCTATCAAATTCCTACTCCTGTTCGAGGTAATCGACAAAATTCTCTAGCTATTAGATGGCTGATTACCGCCGCTCGTGCTCGGAGTAACAAACAATATCATTCTTTTGCTCAAAAATTTGTTGCTGAAATTATTGATGCTCTCAATAATAGTGGTGCTGCGGTTACGAAAAGAGTTGAAGTAGAACGTATGGCTGATGCCAACAAGGCATTTGCTCATTTGAGGTGGTAATCAAAACTAAAATTGGATATTTTTAGTACAAACAATATCTTTCTAACCCTTGCTTTAATTAAGATTTTTGTTCATACTAAATATACATATGTCTTTATTTTCAAAACCGAAAGTTGTCATTTGGCCCAAAAACAAATCTTTGGAGATTTTTTTAGATCGCAAAGACAATAATTTTTTTAGCCTTGATTTAAATTTGTGGGAAGAAAAATCAGAAAAAGATTTAGAAAATTTTTTATACTTTATTCATCAAAATAAAATAACAAATTGTTCAATTCTTGTCCCGGATGATATAGCCGTCACGAAGTCTTTTGTTTATGATACAAAAATTGACAGCATCGACAAAAAAGAAGTTGTTGGTTTGGCATTGGGTTGCGTTAATTTTGAGATTAATTCAGATTCGATTGAATATTCGTTGGTTCAACAAGAAGATAAAACTATTATTAATGCCATAATCTTTGATAAATCGAAACTAGATAATCTAAAAAATAATTTAACCAAAACTGGTTTAAATATTTCTTTTTTTCGACCTGTCTCTAGCGCTATAACTAATATAATTTCATCTATTTACCTAAGCGAATATTTTTTAATTTACCCACTTAATAATCACGAATTCACTTTGTTTTTGGCCAAAAACAACCAAGTTTATTTAACGACAAATTTCAAAGGTCCAGTATTTGATATCCAAAAAACCCTCAATTATGCTCAATTATATTTTTCTTCTCCTGTTAAAAAAATTTATGTTCCTGAGAACAAAGATGTAGAAATTACTAGTAGTACTGAGGTTGATAAGACTACTTATAACGACAGTCAAATTGCTCAAAGTATTAATAAGCCTACTAATCTGCCACTACCAGTTATTGGATGTTTAAATGATATAATTGAACCATCAAAAAATATTAGTTTAGTTCCTAATCAAAAAATGAACAACAAAAAAAACATCCTCCCAATAATAGCCGTTGCTATTCTCTCTTTTGCCATTGTTGCTTTTATAGTTTTTAGTATTTATAACAAAAACAAAGAAGACATTATTGATACTGATGTTCAATCTGGAATCGTTCCTACCTCGGCTCCAGTTATTACTGAAATTCCAACTCCGACAATAGCCCAGATTGACAAAGAAATAAAAATTCAAGTATTAAATGCAACTGATATTAATGGTCAAGCAGCTACACTAAAAGCCAAATTGGTTGCCCTTGGTTTTGAAAATGTCTCTGTAGGTAATGCAACTAAAAATGCAACCGAAAATTCTGTTCAAGTTAAAACAGACGATATCTCGGCATATTTTGAATCAGCCTTTGTTACTGAATTTCCTGCAACTTACACTACAGACTTAAAAACTACTTCAACATATGATGCAGTTTTTACAATTGGAACCGATCTAAGTACTGGTGCAAGCGCTATCACTAAAATCGCCACACCCAGTGTCACCAAAACCACTACTCCGACAGTGACAAAAGCAGTAACCCCAACCGTAACTGAAGAGTAATTTTAAATTAATAAGTTAAATCCCTCGTTAAAGCGGGGGATTTTTTGTTTTAAAATTTTTTCCAAACAAAAACCCCAACGAGAAAATGAAACGCAAATGCGTAACACCTCTCATCGGGGTCTCTTAAAGTTGCCAGACGCAACTCGTGTGGTTAGATTAAGAAAGCAACCCTTGCTGGAAGGCGACCATTGTCTTGGCAAAGGCAGTGACGGCGATTCCGTCGTTGGTTGCCGCCATGGCGTCGATTGTCTTTATGAAGACCAACTTACTCAGCTTGTCCAGCTCGGGTAAATTGGCTTCGGTCTGAGGCAAAACCCACTGGTTATCTCTGTTTACCAGAGATGACCAATCCACGCGGCAAGCGTAGAAAGTCACGGGCCAGTTGCCATCGTTCTGCTTAATCCAGAAGGCGCGGTTGGGTGTGCTGTACCCGACAAGAATCAGGTTGTTCACATGCACACCAGTCTCTTCCAACGTCTCTCTCTTGGCAGCATTCTCAGGAGTCTCTTGCGACAGGCTAAATCCACCCGGGGGGGTGAGCATGTTTTCGCCTTCGTTGATCAAGATCCTCATTTCAAGGCCGCCGGCCACGAACAGTTCGCCTTCAGGATTGATTGTGTAAGGCACCATCACAGCACCTCCATTTTCCTCGAAAGCCCACTGTCCATACTTACTGTTGTAGCCGATAGTAAGTTTACCGAATTTAGAGCTTAGCTCCGCATAACGGACATCTTCGACCGACACAACCGTTCCCTGGACACGCTCACCATCCTTAGTGGAAACCGTTACGGTTCCCAAAAATGAGGTGAAGCTCCATCCCAGGTTTTTGTCTTGGGGTACTGGAATCAGTTTCATTTGTCATTTCCTTTCTCCACACTTCATTTATTTTGATGAACGGGAATCTAGTCCGCAATTTCGGACCACATTTCCGTTCATCAAAATCAGTAATCTGGTTATTAAAGTACTAAGTTACTAGCGATAAATCAGCTTTTGATTCTATAATAGTAACTACTTTATTATATCCTATAATAGCATAATAGTCAATACTATAAGTGTAAAAAATTAATTATAAAAATAATTATGTTAACATTACAACTATGAAAGAAATAAACCATTCAGGAGAGGAAATAAATAGATCTCAGCCTGAAAAATTAAAATCATTAAGAGAATATGTCGTCTCATCTGAAGGCCAAAGAGAAATAGTTTCCTTCATAGAAGATTTAAGATCAGAGGTTGGGAATCAAAAGTCATGGGAAAATACTTGTCTACTAGCTGATACCGAATTATTACAACATCCGGTTAACGAAGAAACTATAAAAAAATTCAATCAAAGTTTTTCATTATATATTGATCAAACCCCACCAGGTCATGATAAAGGGCATTTATTGCGTGACCTTCTAGCTTCACTATATCTTAATCATTCGACCAAAGATCAAATTTGTTATCAATCTGATGCTAGTGCTGGTTTACTTGCTGGTATATATCATGACATTGGTACCTCCATAATCCCAAGATATTTGGACAATAAATTTGGTGCTGGTCACGCCGAAACTGGATCTTTTTTATTTTGGCAAATATCCGAAGGTATTTTAGGAGAGAATACCAGAAAATTAGTTAGTTATGCGATTGCGGCTCATACTCATTACCTAAAAGACATTAAAGTTGAAATTCCTCAGGATTATATTAAAAGAAAATATTGGGATGATATTTCTCAGAATAAAGACGGAAAATTAATTGGCGCTGCAGTTCAGTTGACTCGCCGTAGTGATAGGACTGACACTAACGGAGTAAACCTTATTTTTCGCCATATTAACGCTCATATGGATACCGCTCAATCTGGAGGCTATGAATATCAAAGTGACCAGTGGGTCGAAATGAACCGTGATAGCTTACTTCAGGTTTTAAATCCAATTATTAGAGAAACAGCTACTCCGCCATTGACTACACTTGAACATGTTTTGCGTTTTGCCAAATCTAATGACGGTACCAATCCTTATTCAGAAAAAGATTACCTATTTCCAGGATTTAAAAAAATATTATCCATAGAATTAAACCAATTAAACGGTTTTATTAGTAGTATTAATGACCATAGTTTAGTTCTTCCCGAAGAAAGTCCTCAATTACTGCTAACAATTAAAGATTTTTTATACAAGATTTCTAAGTCAAATCCAACTACTTTTGAACAAACCTGGTCAAACTTTGAAAAAGTATGGTCAAGTATTAACGAAGAACAAAAACAACGCTGGTACAAAGGTTTGCTCTATGCAAAAACAGCCTATAATGATATTCTTGATTTTTATCAAGAAGAACTAAAATCTTCTGATTTTTCAGAGTTATCTCTTTCTACTATCGAATTTTTAAGAAACTAAACTTGAAACATAACTACTAAATAAGATAAACTACACTTAATATGAAACTATTAATCACAGGTGGTCTTGGTTTTATCGGTTCGAATTTTATTCGTTACTGGTTAACCCATCACCCTGATGACGAAATAGTTAATCTTGATATAGTAACTTACGCTGCTAATTTTAAAAGTATGATTGATATTGAGAGCAATATTAATTACAGTTTTGTTCGTGGCGATATTGGTGATTCTCAACTAGTCGATAAAATCTTTAATACAGGTATTGATACTGTTGTCCATTTTGCCGCTGAATCTCACGTCGATCGTTCGATCGATGATCCTTCATTATTTGTAAAAACTAACGTCTTGGGTACTTATGTACTTCTAAATGCAGCCGCTAAATATGGTGTAAAAAGATTTCATCACATTTCCACCGACGAAGTTTTTGGTTCTATTGAACTTGATTCTAAAGATCAGTTTTCTGAATCGACTCCATATAATCCTTCTAGTCCTTATTCTGCCTCCAAAGCTTCTTCTGATCATTTAGTCAGATCTTTTTATAAAACCTTTGGTTTACCAACAACTATCAGCAATTGTTCTAATAATTATGGTCCTTATCAACATCCTGAAAAAATGATTCCTCGATCTATTACTAACCTTTTAAACGGTGGCAAAATAAAAATTTATGGTCAAGGTTTAAATTTCCGAGATTGGCTTCATGTCGAAGATCACTGTCGAGCTATCGAAATGATCCTATTAAAAGGAAAAATAGGGGAAACATATTGTATCGGTGGGCTTAAAAAGGGAACTAGTAATATGGAACTGGTTAAAATGCTTTTAAAAATAATGAAAAAAGGCCAAGATTCACTAGAATATGTCGCTGATCGTCCTGCTCACGACAATTATGCCGTAAATTGGGATAAAATTAATAAGGAATTAGGCTGGAAGCCGAAATATGATTTTGAATCTGGAATTAAACAAACCGTCGATTGGTACACCGCTAACACTTCTTGGTGGCAGGAAACCAAAAAAGAAGCTGAAGAATTTTATATTAAATTAAATAGTTTAAAAAAATAATGCCAACTTTTACTAAAACCAAGATTGATGGTTTAGTCATTATCCAACCTTCAGTTTTTGGTGATGACCGTGGTTTTTTTATGGAAACTTATTCCAAAAAAGTTTTTGTCGAAAATGGAATCGATGTTGAGTTTGTTCAAGACAATCACTCTCGCTCCAGTAAAGGTGTTCTTCGTGGTCTTCATTTTCAAAAACCACCATTTGCTCAAGACAAGCTGGTTCGTTGTACCAAAGGCGAAGTCTTAGACGTTGCCGTTGATATAAGAAAAGATTCACCAACATTTGGTCAATATGAAGCTGTTTTGTTAACCGAAGAAAACAAAACAGCTTTTTTTATTCCACAAGGATTTGCCCACGGATTTTTAGTTCTTTCTGATATTGCCGATTTCCAATATAAATGTAGTGATTTTTACAATAAAGAATCCGAAGGCGGTCTTTTATATAACGATTCAGAAATTAAAATTGATTGGCCAAAATTAGACATCGATTATATTTTATCTGACAAAGACAAACTCTGGCCAAGTCTTTCAGAAATTAAAAATTTAAATATTTTTTAATAATTTGTTACCCCGTCTTGTCAAAGAAGGGGTAGGGGAAGATTGAATTTTATGAAAAAAGTAATTGGTACTGGTTTAAGTGGTTTAGTCGGTTCTCGTATTGTAGAGCTTTTAAAAGATAAATACGAATTTGTCGATTTTTCCCTAGATACGGGAGTAAATATATTAGACAAAGAAAATATTGCCGCTGCTTTTGAAAAAAATAAGGATGCTGTTGCTGTCATCCACTTAGCTGCTTTTACTGATACCAACGCTGCTTGGGAACAAAAAGGTGACAAATCCAATATTTGTTATCGTCTCAATGTTGACGGCACCCAAAATATATTAGATTTAGCCCAAAAATTCAATCAATATTTAATTTATATTTCTACTGACTTCGTTTTTGATGGTGCCAAGACTACTCCATATGTAGAAACTGACACCCCCAATCCAATCGAGTGGTATGGAGAAACTAAATATTTAGGAGAAAAATTGATTCTCGATTCTGGCTATCCAAATTTCAATATCTCTCGTATTACTTATCCTTATCGTGCCAAATTTGACGCTAAAGTGGATATTATTAGAAAAGTTTTGACTAAACTTAAAAACGGCGAAGAAGTTAAAATGTTTTCTGATCAAATTTGTACTTATACTTTTATTGATGATATAGCCTCTGTTTTGGGATATTTTTTAGAAAATAAAAATACCGGGATTTATCATTTAGTTGGTTCCTCTTCTCATTCTCCCTATGATATGGCAAAATTAGTTGCCTCAACTTTTGGCCTTGATCAAAAATTAGTCAAATCTTCTAGTTTAGATGATTACATTAAATCTCAACCAGCCGGTTCCCGCCCTTGGCAAAAAACATTAATTACCTCAAATCAAAAAATCGTTAACCTAGGTCTTAATTTTTGTACCTTAGAAGAGGGATTAAATAAAATAAAAGAACAAATAGAATATTAAAAATTAGAAATTAATTTTTCTGCTTCTTTGACTGCAAAATTAACTCCCCTATCTTGTGGATATATTTGAGCAAAATTCATTCTATAGACTTTGTTGTTAACTTTATAATCTGGAATTTTATATTCCGTATCAACTATGTGTTGAGCATAAAGTGATTTAAACACTTTGATTTCGGAAATCTCGGTTTTGTTAAATTCAGGTTTGATTTTGTTTAAATAATCAAGGAAGTCTTTTTGAATTTCTTTGTCGCTGCTTTTATTAAAATATTTATGATCTTGTGGTATATAAGCTCCAAGGTAATATATGTGTTTATTGTTATATTTAGATTTGTTGACCAAGTTAGTGTGTTGAATAAAAGCAATAAATGGGGATTTTAAATCATTAATATTATGCCAATAATAATTACTTAAGTTTTGTTTCGAACTAAAAACTATTGTAATTGCTCCAAGGTACTTAATTTCATCAATAGGTCTGGTGTCAATGATAAAATCATATTTTTTTTCTAAATCTATGACTTCTTTTTTGCTAATATTTTTACCATAGATTATTTCTCCACCTAAATTGGATATTCTTTTAGTTAATTCGTGAGTTATTTGACCGAATCCTCCATCTAAATAACCTAAAACCTCTTCTCCTTTTTCATTTTTTGAACCACCTCGTGTATGAATTCTTGCCCAAAGCCAAGCCATAGACACTTTATCGTTATAGTTATGAAATTTGCCCTTAATTAGTGGTTCCCAAATTACTTTAAAGGCTTTTGTACCTGCTTTTGTTTTCATCCAATCGATTGCCGTTATTTTCTGGTATTTTTGCCATTTTTTATCTAATTTCAACCAAATATAAACCAACCCCAACCTTACTTTCGAAACCAAGTCTAATTCTTTAAATTTTAATAAATCGATTGATCCGTTAAATGGATAAAACTTATTATTATAAAATAGTGACACTTTACTTTTATACCAACTTAACTTATTTTTTAATCCCAAATCCTTGATAAGTTTGATAATTTCTGTGTCAGTTTTAAAAATATGATGATAAAATTTTTCTAAATATTGCCCTTCAATTTTAAAATCAGCAATCAAACCACCAAGTTGTTTTTCTTTTTCATAAATTGCGACTTTGTAACCCCGACGGCTTAATTTATAAGCTACAATCAAACCACCAATTCCTCCGCCAACTATTGCAATTTTCTTGTTCATATTTATTAATCAATATGCTATCATAATCAATCATCTGTTGCACCTTTGCAGCAGTTTTTATTTATTTTATATTTATTTTA
>CAYSTF010000010.1:0-1485 GCA_964434125.1 uncultured Gammaproteobacteria bacterium | reverse complement strand
ATCAATCATCTGTTGCACCTTTGCAGCAGTTTTTATTTATTTTATATTTATTTTAAATTTTAGTTCTAAAGCTCTAACGCTCTAAAGCTCTAAAGCATTAACCTATGGCCGACCAAATTAAACTTACTAAAAATCGTGACGTTGCAATGGAAAAAGTCAGAAATATTGGAATTATAGCCCATATTGATGGAGGGAAAACCACAACTACTGAGCGTCTTTTGTTTTATACTGGAAATATTCATAAAATCGGTTCAGTCGACGAAGGCACCACTACCACCGATTCAATGATTCAAGAGAGGGAACGAGGAATAACTATCCAATCAGCTTGTGTTACCACTTTTTGGAAAGAACACCGTCTAAATATTATTGATACTCCTGGACACGTTGATTTTACCGCTGAAGTTGAAAGATCTCTTCGTGTTCTTGACGGTGCTATTATGATTTTTGATGGCAATGCCGGCGTTCAGGCTCAGTCTGAAACTGTTTGGCGACAAGCCGATAAATATGGAGTTCCCAGAATCGCATTTGTCAATAAAATGGACAAAATCGGTGCCTCTTTTGACAATACATTACATAGTATTCACGAAAAACTTCGAGCTCCTGTAGTCCCAGTTGTTATTCCAATTGGCGAAGAGCACGATTTTGTTGGAGTAATCGATTTAATGAATCAAAAAATGATTATTTACGACAAAGACGAGGAGGGAATGGAGTTTACGGTCAAAGACATTAGCGATGAATATAAGGACAAAGTTCATAAATATCGTTCTCAAATGGTGGAAAAAATTGCTGGCGAAGACGAAATGTTAATGGAAAAATTTCTAAATGATCAAGAAATTTCAGTTCCTGAGCTAAAATCCGTTTTAAGAAAAGCTACAATTGATAGAAAATTATTTCCAATATTTTGTGGTGCTGCCTGGAGGAACAAAGGAATCCATCCTGTTCTTGATGGAATTATTGACTACCTTCCGTCTCCATTAGATTTACCTCCTGTTGAAGGCTTTAACCCCGAAAACAATGATGTTATTACTCGAAAACCAATTAAATCAGAGCCACTTTCTGCTCTTTTGTTCAAAGTTCAATCTGATCCTCATGTCGGTACTTTATCCTATGTTAGGGTATATTCAGGGACACTTAAATCTGGTTCTGAAGTTTACAATACTACCAAACAAAAATCTGAACGCATCGGTCGTTTGCTTTTAATGCATGCCGACAAACGTGAAGGTTTAGAAGAGGGTTTTGCGGGAGAAATCGTTGCTTGTATTGGACTAAAAGAATCCACTACTGGCGACACTCTTTGTGATGCTAATAACATAATTTCTCTTTCTCCAATTCAATTTGCTGAACCAGTTATTTCTCTCTCAATTGAACCATCAACTGCGGATGATCAAGAGAAAATGGGTGCTGCATTAAACCGTTTAGCCATTGAAGACCCAACTTTCAAAGTTTCTTACAATCATGAAACCGGTCAAACCATCATTGCCGGTA
>CAYSTF010000009.1:0-12375 GCA_964434125.1 uncultured Gammaproteobacteria bacterium | reverse complement strand
TAGCAGGAGCTCTTAATGGATCAATTATGACTTGGCATTTTTTATCCATTCGTTTCTGATTCAGATATCCTAATGGTGCAAGTCCAACCCATAGCCCCATCTCAGCTCTAGTTCTTAATCCTCGCCTAACATTGATTCCGCGATTATCATTTTCCAGCTTCGCCTGCGAACCTAATATCATGAGTAAGAATTTCTCATTTGGGTTATTGGAGAATTTCTGGCCGTATGTTCTTATCTCTAACAGGGCACCGCTATCCATTAAATCTACTATTTTCCCCAAATCTCCAGCGTTTCTAGAAATACGATCGGGGGCCCAAGTCAAAATAGCATTAAATTTACCCTCTTTAATTTCATCTACAATCTCATTAAAGACTGGTCTTTGGCCAGTTTCTTTGGCGCTGTGCGATTCTCGCTTTAATTCGACCACATCCAGACCTTCTCGCTCGGCCAGTTCAAGCATTTCCTTTATTTGGCTATCTATTGATAAGACTTGTCTTTCCTCGCTTTCGGTCGATTTTCTTGCATAAAGGCAGTATTTTGCCTTAATTTGGGTCTCTATTTTGCCCTGAGTCCCTACGGGTATTAATGTTGTATTCATATACTAACATTAATGACGCAACTTTATAAAAGAGTCCAGAGCGTCTCAATTACTTTAAAATTTCCCTAATTTTACAAGTTAAGCTATAATGCTAACCTATGAAAACCTATGAACATTTGACTTTATATTTGGAGTCTGATAGAATGAAATTAAACAATATGAGAAAAGACATTCAAGAAAAACTCAAAGGAATGCCAGAGTTACTCTCTATCGGACAGGTAGCAGAGATTTTTAGCATCCACCAAGATACTTTAAGAAATTGGGAAAAGGACGGCACTCTCGTCCCTCTTAGAGTTGGCCCACGCAAAGATCGTAAATATCGCCCACAGGATATTCAGGCGATCGTGGACAAAATGGGCAGTAAATTAACCCTGCCTCAACTGGAAACTTTTTTATGGAAAAGTGCCGACATTCTTCGTGGTAAAATAGACAGCTCTGATTATAAAAAATACATCTTCGGACTTTTGTTCTATAAACGAATGAGCGATGTGTGGGATGAAGAATATAATTCGGTAATGCAGGAATATAACGACAAGACAATTGCTGGAGCTGATTATAATCATCGCTTTCAAGTTCCCAAAGATTGTCGCTGGGAAATTATTACTGAGCAAGCAGAAAGCATCGGCCAAAAATTAAATGACGTCTTTGAAAAAATTGCTAACGCTAACAGTCCGAAATTAGACAAGATTTTTGACGATCTTGATTTTGCTAATAAAGATCGTTTTCCAAATGAAACCCTCCAAAGACTTATCAATCACTTTTCACAGTATAATTTTGGCAATACTTATATCAGCTCTGATCTCCTAGGTGATGCTTATGAATATCTCATTAAACAATTCGCCGCAGATGCAGGAAAGAAAGGCGGAGAGTTTTACACGCCTCGCGAAGTTGAAAAAGTTATCATTGGAATTTTAAAACCACATCAGAAAGATCACATTTATGATCCAACCGTCGGATCAGGCGGATTCCTTCTGGAGGCATATGATTATCTAAAACAAAAATCTGGTGAGAAAATAGCTAAGACTCTTTATTTGTACGGACAAGAACAAAATATTGCTACTTTTGCTATTGCAAAAATTAATATGTTTCTCCATGGACTTGATAGCGCTGACATCCGTCGAGGAGATACACTGGCAAATCCGCAGTTTATTAATCAACAAGGAGGTCTTCAGACTTTTGATATTGTAGTTGCCAATCCTCCATATTCAATTAAAGATTACGAATGGGAAGCATTTAAGAATAAGTTTGGTCGCTTGGAGGAATACGACGCGCCACCAGAAAAGAATGCTGACTACGCTTTTATTCTTCATATAATTAAATCGATGAATACTAATGGCCGCGCAGGCATTGTTTTGCCACATGGTGTTTTAACTAGAGGTAATGCAGAAGCACGAATTCGTGAAAAAATACTTAGAAACGATCTCGTTGAGGCAATTGTAGCCCTTCCTCCCAAATTATTCTATGGCACAGGCATACCTGCCGTAGTTGTTGTTCTTAATAGAAATAAAGCGGATGAAAAGAAAAACAAAGTTTTGATTATAGATGCGGAGAAGGACTTTCAAGAAGGTAAAAATCAAAATACCTTACGACCTCAGGATGTTAACAAGATAGTAAAAGCATTTAATGACTATGAAGATATTGAGAAGTATGCTCGCATTGTTTCTTTAAATGATATAGAAAACAAGGGGTTCAATCTAAATATTCGAGAATACATAGATTCATCTGAAGAAGATGAGGTTATTGATGTAAAAAAAGTTAGAGGTGAAATTGCTTCACTTAAAAAAGAATTATCAGAGGCAGATGATTTAGTCGAAAAATATTTAGACGAACTTAATTATTAATTATATGGGAAATATCAAAAGACAAATTTTTTATAGTTTTCATTTTGATAAGGATGTAATGCGAGTTCAACAAATAAGAAACATTGGGGTAATCGAGGGTAATACTCCCGTCTCGGTAAATGACTGGGAACAAGTTAAGCGTGGTGGATCAAGGGCTATTGAAAACTGGATAGATCAGAACATGAAATATAAAAACTGTGTTGTTGTTCTTGTTGGTGAAGATACCGCAGATCGAGAATGGGTTAAATATGAAATCAAAAAAGCATGGAATGATGGTCGTGGTCTTGTCGGTATTTATATTCATAACCTGAAGTGTCCAAGAAACGGAATTAGTCGACAAGGGAAAAATCCTTTTGATCAATTTACAATTAACGGAAGATCGCTGTCTTCGATAGTAACTTGTTACAATCCAAGTTTTTATGATACCTACGGTGATATAAAAAATAATCTTGAGAGATTGGTCGAAGAAGCGATAAGTATAAGAAATAATTATTAAATATATGGAAGAAGCAAATTTTAATGAAAATAAATTAAAACATTTAGAATTAATTCAAGGCGTAATTACTAGAATGGCTGGAAACCTATTCTATTTGCGGGGGTGGGTTATTACTTTGGTTGCCGGTGTCTTGGCTCTGCTGTCTCAGATAAGTGGTGGCGTCTTACCATTCTTGCTTGTCATTTTAGTCATGATTATTTCATGGATATATGATGGTTACTTTTTATCTCTAGAAAGAATGTACAGAGACTTATACAACAAAGTGAGAAAATTAAACGCCAAAGAAATTGATTTTTCAATGGATATTACGGAATTTAAAAAATATAAGAAAAATACAATTTTCTTCTGCATGCTTTCTTCGACTTTACTATTTTTCTATGCGCCATTAATAGCCTGTGCCATATATCTAGTGTTTAGCGCAAATTAAATATGAAAAAAAATACATCAAGAAAAATATTTGTTAGTTATAAATATAAAGACTACGATGTTTTGGCCTTGCCAGAATATAAACCAACAGAAGATACAAATTATCTTCATACGCCCAGGCATTATGTAGATAAAATAATTGAAGTTATAGGCGCTGAACATATATATAAGGGTGAAAAAAGTAATGATGACGCAAGCCATCTATCTGATTCAACCATTCACTCTAAGCTTAAAGATAAACTCTTTGATAGCTCCATAACTATTGTGCTTCTTTCTCCAAATATGATTGATGCTTATGAAAAGGAAGAAGAACAATGGATTCCTAATGAAATTTCTTATTCTTTGCGAGTGCAACAGCGTGGGGAAAAGACAAGTGGATCCAATGCTATAATTTTAGTTGCGTTGCCAGATAGTAACGGAAATTACGATCATGCAGTAATCGATAGATCTTGTGGTGTTCGAAGTTGGCAAACTCAAAACTTCTTTAACATCATAAAGAATAATATGTTTAATAGGAAGGATAAAAATTGTTCGTTGTGTAGTATATGCGGCGGCTATCATCATCATGGTTGGGATCATTCTTATGCGCATCCAGTTAAATGGAAAGATTTTATTGCTAACCACAATATATATATTGATCGAGCTATTGCGTTAAAAGATGCAATAAATGATTTTGAAATAGTGAAGACGTATGACTAAGTATGAAAAATAACTTATTACAAAAGAATATTCCGACAGGATGGAAAATAAAAAAGATTAAGAATCTTTTAGATTTTGAGCAACCTACTAAATATATTGTAAAAAGCTCAAATTATATTCCTAATGGAAAAATTCCAGTGCTTACAGCTAATAAATCTTTTATTTTGGGTTATACAAATGAAACTGATGGCGTATATGCAAATACTCCCGTAATTATTTTTGACGATTTTACTACTGATAGTAAATATGTTGATTTTCCATTTAAAGTAAAATCATCCGCAATAAAAATTCTTACGAATCGAGATAAAAATACTGATCTCAAGTTTATCTATGAGATCATGAAATCTTTTAATTTTCCGATCGCTAACCATAAGCGACATTACATTTCTCAATATCAAGAACTAGATATTGTTATTCCTTCAATTAAAGAACAAAAGAAAATCGCGAATATTCTGAGTGCTATTGACGACAATATTGTTAAAACTAGCAGAATGATCAATGCGACCAAAAGGCTTAAAGTATCTGTTACTCAAAAGATTTTTTCAGAATATGTAAATAAAAAAACTGAAAAATGGGTGAGATTAGGAGATATTTGCACAACTAGTTCTGGAGGCACTCCGCTAAAAAGTAAGCGAGAATATTACAAAAATGGAACAATCCCTTGGTTAACTAGTAGTGAGGTTCGTCAAGGCCACATAAGTACGTCAAAACAATTTATTACAAAGCAAGCTTTAGAAAATTCATCAGCAAAATTGTTTCCTCGCAATACTATTCTTGTTGCAATGTATGGCGCAACCGCGGGCCAAGTTGGTTTGCTAGATTTTGAATCCTCGACAAATCAAGCAGTTTGCGGAATTTTGCCGAATAATAAATTTTACCCAGAATTTCTGTATCAATTCCTGCTAACTATAACAAAAAATTTTGCTAATCAAGCAACTGGAGCTGCTCAACCAAATATATCACAAACCGTCATCAGGGATACTTATATCCCCGTTCCTAATCTAGAAAAACAATATAAAATAGCCGAGATTATTTCATCTATTGATAAGAAGATATTGATTAGCGAAAATTTAAAATCTAAATTATCTGAGCTCAAACAAGGGTTAGTGGCGGATCTTTTAAACGGAAAGGTAAGAACCAAATAATATGAAATTTAACGAACAATATACAATTGAATATCACATCATAAAATTCATCCAAGAAAAGCTAGGCTATAAATATATTCCCGCAGAAGAATTTTCTAAGCTCCGCTCTTTTGAGAATGAATATATTATTACCTCTCATCTTTTAGAAACAGTAAAACAAATTAATGGCGTTGATGAAACTGTGGCACAAAGTGTGGTACGAGAAGTTAAAAAGTTAGATACTAACGAAGCTTTCTTGATCGCAATGCGAGACGGAATAAATTTAAAAGATTCGACTACTGGTACCTTCCGTGATTATAAGATTGTTGATTTTGATAATATTGAAAACAACCGTTTTGTGGTGACTAATCAGTTTTACTTTGAAGGTGTTACTGAAAATATCCGTCCCGATGTAATGGTTTTTGTTAATGGACTACCGCTTTGCGATATTGAGGCAAAAAGCCCAACCGCTTCAAGCAGTGTCAGTTTTGAGAATGCAATAGACCAGTTAAAACGATATGAAAGAGTAACCCCTAAACTTTTCCTGCCAAATTGTTTTAATATCGCTACTGATGGATTAAAAACGGTTTACGGAGCAACTTATTCACCTAAACAATACTTTTTGTCATGGAGAGAAGATAGAGCTGAGAAGAAAACTTTTGAGGATGAGATAGATTCTACCATGGCATTTTTACTTGGAAAAGAACAACTGCTTGATATTGTTAAAAATTTTATTGTCTTTGAAAAAAAGAAAGAAGGTATAATTAAGAAGATAACTAGATATCAGCAATTTTACGCCACCAATAAAATAGTTGCCCGTGTTAAAGACGGAGAACGAAAGCGAGGTCTTATTTGGCACACTCAAGGATCTGGAAAGACTTTGACTATGTTTTTCACCGCTTGGAAGCTTCGTTATGATCCAGAACTTAAAAATCCGAAAGTATTTATTCTAATTGACCGTATTGATCTTGACGATCAAGTATTTGAAGAATTTGAAAGTTGGGGTGGAAAGAACTTGATTCGCGTTGAATCTCGTAAGGATCTCGAGAAAAAAATCAAGAGAGCTGATCGTGGCATCTTTATTTCTACTATTCAAAAGTTCAGCGAGCTTGAAGACATAGAAAGCATTGAAGGCAATGTGATTGTTTTATCTGATGAAGCTCACCGAGATAACGAAGGTATTTCGGCTATTAAAATGCGCAATGCTTTTAAAGATGCGTTCTTTTTTGGCTTTACTGGAACTCCAATTGATAAGTTGACGCTTAATACTCACCGAAATTTCGGCGAGGAGGGCGAAAGATATCTAGACTATTATTCTATTCAACAGGCTATTGATGATGGGGCAACTTTATCAGTTACCTATGAGGCTCGTTTATCTAAATTTTTTATCGATGAGGAAAAGATAGATAAGCAGTTTAATGAATTTACTGCTGGTTTGGATGATAAACAAAAAGAATTGCTGACTAAGAAATACGGCAAGAAAGAAGCGTTAGTTAAGCTGGATAAAAGAATGGAAGCCATTGCTCAAGATATCGTTGAGCATTATAAGCTTTATGTATTGCCAAATGGATTTAAGGCGCAGGTTGTTTGTTATGATCGTGAGGCTACCGCAAAATATAAAGAACTTTTTGATAAATTAGTTCCAGTTGAATGGTCGGAAGTCGTTTATTCCCCAGGCGATCCTAATAGCGATAATGATGATTTGAAGAAATATAACTCTAATAAGCAGAAACGAGAGAAAATCATTGATCAATTTAAAGATCCTAATCATCCGCTTAAATTTTTGTTAGTGTGCGATATGCTTTTAACTGGTTTTGACGCTCCAGTTGAGCAGGTAATGTATTTGGATAAGCCACTGCGTGACCATAACTTGCTTCAAGCCATTGCTCGCACTAATCGCGTCTATCCAAATAAAGGGTGTGGAAAGATAATTGATTATTATGGCGTGACTAAAAATTTGTATGACGCTTTAAATTTTGATGAAAGCGTCGTTGATAGCGCCATGGTTGATATAAACAGGCTCAAAGAAGAGTTTACAAGAGTTATTAATGAGATAATGGAGCTTTTTGTTGGAGTAAACATAGAAGATCCGTCTATTGATAATCTGCGAAGATGTCTGAAGATATTTATTGAAAATCAAAACAAGCAACAATATTTCAAGGATAAATATGGCCGCTTAAAAATGCTATTTGAAATATTGTCGCCAGATCCATTCTTAATGGAGTATCTACGCAGATTTGAATGGGTTACTAGTTTTTATTTGGCCTTTGTTAAAGAATTTCAACTTGATGGAGTTGATGCTTTTTCACTGTCTGAATATGGAGAGAAAATTAAAAGTCTGATTCAGCAAAAAATAGACTATGAGGGCATCACAAAAAATTTCCGCGAACTAAATGTCCATGATTTAGCCACACTGAATAAGTTAGACAAACTTCCTGATGAAGAAAAAGCCCTCAATCTCGAGAAAATGCTTAAGCGTGAAATCTCGATCAATATTGATACTCACCCAGCCTTCAAGGGTTTTGGTGAAAGATTAACCGCAATTCGTGCTGAATTTGAAAAACACCAGATTGACTTAGCCGAAAGAATAAAAAGGTATTATGAGCTTTTAAATGACATTAAGACAAAAACCGAAGAAGCAAAGGAACTTGGTTATACTCTCCGAGAATATGGTCTGTATGTTATTTCTGAAGAGTTTGTCAGTGAGTCAGACAAGGATGTTATAAAAGAATTTGTGAAAGAAATGGCATCGAGGCTTGAAGATATCCTCGATGAAAATTGGCAGGATTCATCTAAGCGAGAAGAATTCTTAAAAGAAGCCAAACGAACTCTACAGGAATTGATTCTTAAAGACTATAAAGGCAAGATAAAGATTTCTGATTTCCATAAATATCTAAATAGATTGGTGGATGTCGTAATTAAACGTTTCTAATTATGAAGAAGCAAATCGAGCTACATAAAAATAAAGTTGAATATACTTTGAAAGTGAGTAAGCGAGCTCGAAGAATGAGGCTGGCCATTTATTGTGATGGTGGTTTTGTAGTAACTGCGCCAAGAAATATTAGCAATAGTATTATTGAGCAGTTTATTATTAGAAAGTCGCAATGGATATTAGATAAATTGGAATATTTTAAAGGCATTTCTAGTAAGATAAATGTAAAGGGTGCAGAAAATGACTATATAAACTACAAAGATAAGGCATTAGCACTAGCCGAGAGGCGAATTGGATACTTTAATAAGATCTACGGTTTTAAATTCAATAAGATTAATATTAAGAATCAAAAGACTCGTTGGGGAAGCTGCTCCCGAAAAGGTAATTTGAATTTTAACTATAAAATAGCCCTACTCCCTGAAAAGTTGGCTGATTATATTATTGTTCACGAACTTTGTCATTTGAAAGAGTTTAATCATTCGCAGAAGTTTTGGAATTTGGTTGCCAAAGCTATACCTGATTATCTTGAGATAAGAAATGAATTGAAAAAGATTGGGGTTAAGTTTGTTTAACAAATTAAAATGTCATTACTTAGAGTAAAAAATTATTTATATCGCACTAAATCGTTTTGGATAACCAAGGAGTGGTTTTATAATAAGCCCGTTTTTTCATTTTGGAAAAATATATATCGCGGTCATAGAACTTTTAGTGACGCTAAAAATTCTTTTCGTCTTTTGTTACCAACACTGCCATCCTTTATTAAGACTATTATTTACGCGGGATTTGTAATTGTTGTTTTGGAGTCATTTAACTTTTTTTATCCTACAAATATTATTTTTGACGAAGAAGCGGTCAATACTTTGCTCGCTGCTATAGCAAGCATTACTGGTGTTTTTCTTGGTTTATATTTTACTGCTATTTCTAGTATCGCAAGTAATTTACTCATTAAAGCAACTCAGGATATTAGAAGATTTTTTTTATCTTCACCAAGAGGGCAGCAATATATACAAACTATCGCCCTAACAGCTATAATCACTATTTTTTATATCGTTGCTAAATCTTTTGGACACACCATTCATCCAATTGGTTTGGTTTTTCTTACATTGCTCACAGCCTATGTTGTAATTAGATTTTGGACTGTAGGATCTGCTGTTTTTAATTCATTGGAGCCGACAGATTCATTCCCGTGGATAACAAAAGAAATTGCAGATTCTATTAAAAGAGTTACGCCACCTGGATTTCAATGGATAAGACCGGCAATACAGAACCATCAACGACGATTAGTTTCAACTAATTTAGAGCTGATAAATAATCTCATCACCTTTGGCATTAAAGAAATAAAAATTTCAGACGAACAACTTATCGTTGCTCTTAAGTATTTAGGAGGTCTTTTGTTCTTCTACTCAGATAACAAAAATAAAATTCCCACCAATAGCTACTGGTTTGCAACTAAGAATCAATATGAAAGCTGGACTCTTGCCGATTCGACTCAAATAGCGCTGGCTCTTAATACTGGCACCCCTCTGCAACCAAAAGTGATAAAAGATTATGTCTGGTTTGAGGGACAAATATTGGAAATAGTGACTAAAATATTAAAACATTTTGTAAGCGAAAAAAGTATTAGTTCTGTTATTCAAGCATTCGAGGTTTTTGTTGAGATGGCTGAGATTTATGGAAAAGATTTTGATGAGCAAGGCCTAAAGGAACTTTTCAAGAAATTGGAAGAAGGAATAAATTTAGTTAAATTAATAAAAGTCGACGTTGATGATTCAATAATGCAGAAAGAATTTTTATCTTTTATTGATTCACAAGGACGGTTGGCTATTTCAGCCTTACTTGGCCTATCTAAATATTTAGACAAACAAACTGCGGATAATATATCTTCTGTAATCTCAAAAATTGATTGGATTAACGACAAGAAAAATATATATCTTTCGAAATTACCATTAGCAATAGTTTCTCGTCTTGAATCAACTGCACGGGAACTAAAAAATGAAAAACTTATTGAGGGAAAAATTGTATCACAGGATTGGTATATTAAAGCACTTTGTTTTCAACGATATTTATTTTCTCTACAAGAGTACTTCAATAATATAAAATCGCTACATCAAGATTATTTTTTAAAGAAGTTTGAGAATTTGTTAGCTAATGGGCAATTTCCATTAGCGGTACAGTTAATCCAAAGATGGATTGAATTTTCAAATAAATATCAAAAGCTCGTTTATCTTTTAAAGAAGCACGTCGATGATTGCAATCGTTTTCAATTGTTAAAAGATTTGCCATGGGCAATTTTTGATTTTTCACAAGAAGAAAAAACCGTTCAAGATAGGATGAAGGAGGTTAGCGATAGAATGATTAGATTGCTGCCTAAATTGCAAACTTTAAAAATAGAAGATGATTTACCAGATTATTTTGGTCAGGCACTTACTATGGGCGTTGAAGCTTGTTTTGAGTCTTGTGATGATAATGATCATGAGCGTTTAAAGAAAATTTTTCCAATAGTGTTCCAATCCTCATTAGCAGCACACGATATAACTCGTCAAAAAGTGCAGTTTTGGAGCCAAGAGGATAGTAAAATTATTTATTCAACCGAGCCGCTTATTAACTTATTTGAGATTACAGGTTATGCAAAACTTTACGCTGAACTTTATCAGAATCAAGAACTCTGGAATGTGACACAAAAATTTTGGGATGCCTATTTTTCCACTATTACAAATATAAAACAGATTATCGAATTTATTGCCGCAATATGTCGATATCGCGATGGATTATTTATGATAATGCCACAAGCAACATTAAGGTCTAATTGGCAAATTTCTTTTGAGAACAGGATGAGGGATCGCGGAATACCAGTTTTTCCAGATAGAGGTAGTTATGATTCCATAAATAGTCGAAGAAAGCCAACTCATCAGAGCCCCATCATAAGGGTCCTTGAGCGCTCTAGTGGACTAAGATTAATGGCTTCGGCAAGAGATATTTTCTTTGCCACTTACTTGTCAAATTTACCTGACGCTGTCAGCGTTGAACTTCCTGACAGGCATAATTTCAAAGCATCCATCCAAGAAGAGGAGCGGAATTATAATAAAGAAATAAATATAGATGAATAATTTTATTAAAAAATATGGAAAGGTTTTTAGGTCTTTCCTAAAAGATCCATTATTTTTGCGTTATTGGGAAGAATCATGGTCCTCGTATCGTCAAGATGATAATAGGCTATCTGTAAGGATTTCTGGGCGTCAAAGAATAAAAGTTTATCCATATCATGGAGACTCTTTTATGTTTGTTGAGGATATGTATGTAGGAATTATGCCATTTATGGTTTATAGCGGAGAAAGAGAGAAATATCCTGCAAATATAGAACCAGCAACAACACCGCAAAGGCAACGTCTAATTACTGACGGCATATCTCAACATGATCACACATTTCATCTAGAGGACGCTATATGTGAATTCGTAAGAACAACTGCTCACACTCTTTTTTCTAATGGAGTAGCCTTTTACGAAATTATTTATAAGAAAGATAATAGTGGTAATATTGATAGTTTTGATTTTGAATTATTGCAACCATTTTATTTATTTCGTTTTTGGAAAAATTACTACCAAATAGTGCCATGGTGGGAAGCAAAAGAATCTCATATACGTGTTCAGATAATAAAAATACCAGCCGAGAAAATTTTACATATTGATTTTCCCAAGCAATATGGCGGAAAGCGTAAGATTTATAGCTTATTAAAATGTTTATACCGATTGAGTAAAGAATTAATACCAAAATTTCAGATGGACTTAATTGGTAAAAATAAAAATATTGGCTTTAATATTAATGAGTTTAGTAAGTTAAAATATTTAGAAATTGCAAGAATAACAAAAAAGTTTGGCTGGAATCAGCGACAACGCTCAGGCGACTATATTACTGAATATTATTCAATGGAGCGATTTCTTCGCGAGAAAAAGCTCGAAGCAATCCTTAGAAATCATATTTTCGCAAAATTAAACGAAGCTCTTAATCGTAGCCCACTTAGCTTAAATGCAAAAATTTCTATGGATAATTTATTTTCAGTTGAGGACGTTGAACATCAAGAAAAAATGTTAAAAGAGGGTAATATTAATTTTATGGATATCATTAATTCCTTAAAAACTTAATTTGCGTCACAAAAAGTATATGATATGGCACAAAAAATATTTAATAAATTATAAAAAAGAAATAATTATATCGGCAACCTTTACTGTTGTCTTTTCTGTATTTTTATCCCTTTGGTATT